>NZ_LYUY01000113.1:0-3669 GCF_001675785.1 Wolbachia endosymbiont of Nomada ferruginata | reverse complement strand
TGTCAAGCACTGGGATGACAAGAAAGGGAGCACTGGAATTTTTGTTTCAGCATTAGCCATGCATCTGAACAGATACTCGTAAAATTGTGCTTTTAATATGGGTTATCAGTTTAAAAATGTTGCTAACTAGTATATCTGAATGTAACATCAATTAACGTGTATAAATGAAGCAATCTAATGGAAAATAGTTATAATGCCGATGCAATAAAAATCTTAAGGGGTCTTGATGCTGTAAGAAAACGTCCAGGTATGTACATTGGTGACACTGACGATGGATCTGGCTTGCACCACATGGTATATGAGGTTGTTGATAACGCAATAGATGAATCTTTAGCTGGATATTGTGATAAAATTGAAGTTAGCATAAATAAAGATGGTTCAGTATCAGTAACCGACAATGGTCGTGGCATTCCAACTGACATTCATGAAGAAGAAGGAATATCAGCAGCAGAGGTAATAATGACTCAACTCCATGCTGGTGGTAAATTTGACAGTAATACCTATAAAGTTTCTGGGGGATTACATGGTGTTGGAATCTCAGTTGTGAATGCATTATCAAGCTGGTTGGAATTAACTATTTGGCGCAATAAGAAAGAACATTTTATACGTTTTGAAGATGGTGAGTCTATTGAACCTTTAAAGGTAGTCAACGAAAATACAAATAAAAGAGGAACTAAAGTCACGTTCATGCCATCAACAGAGACTTTTAATGGCATTAATTTCAGTTACTCAACGCTTGAAAGTCGTATAAGAGAATTAGCATTTTTAAATTCAAATATCGACATTACTTTACGTGATCTGCGCAATGAACCATATATAGAATCTCATTTCAATCAGAGCAATCAATCTAAAGACAATTTTGGTACAGCGAATTTTGTGCGGTACTTAGATAAGAATAAGACACATGTAACTAAAATTGCCAGTATGAAAGGAGATGCAGAAGATCTCGGCATCAGCTTGGAAATATCGATGGAATGGAATGATTCCTACTATGAACATATGTTATGCTTCACAAATAATATAAGACAACGAGATGGTGGTACGCATTTGGCAGGATTTAGATCTGCACTAACTAGATGTATCAATAACTATGCAACTAATGAAGGGTTTTTAAAGAAAGCAAAAGTAAATTTAACTGGAGAGGACGTTAGAGAAGGTTTAACTTGTGTTTTATCTCTCAAGATGCCTGACCCTAAGTTTTCTTCACAAACAAAAGATAAACTAGTTAGTTCTGAAGCACGTGCAGTTGTAGAAAGTATAGTTTCTGATAAATTGAGCACAATCCTTGAAACTGATCCCAAATTGGCGGCAAGCATAGTAGAAAGAGCAATTAGGTCAGCAAAAGGAAGAGAAGCCGCAAGAAAAGCACGAGAGCTAGTTAAAAGCAAAAACAATATTGATATTGCAACTCTGCCAGGAAAGCTTGCTGATTGTCAGGAAAAAGCTCCTGAGTTATCGGAATTATTTATAGTAGAGGGTAATTCAGCAGGTGGTACTGCAAAGCAGGGGCGTAATCGTAAAACACAAGCAGTGCTTGCCTTAAGAGGAAAAATTCTAAACGTAGAACGTGTAAGTTTAGATCGTATTTTTTCATCTGCAGAAATAGGCTCTTTAATTACTGCAATTGGTGCTGGAATAGGGAGTGAACACTTCGATATTGAAAAAGCTAGATATCATAAAATTATCATCATGACAGATGCAGATGTTGATGGTTCACATATAAGAACTTTGATTCTGACTTTCTTTTTTAGACACATGCGTGAAGTTATTGAAAAAGGCTACTTATACATAGCACAGCCACCCCTCTATAAAGTTACAAAGAATGCTAAAGACACTTATATTAAAGATGACGAAACTTTTGAAGAGTATATAATAAACTCAGCAGTTAAAAGATTAACACTAAGTAGTACAGCTACAGAATTTAACGATTTGCGCCTTATTTTGAATAAATGCGTTAGCATTTCTAATATTAGCAAAAATTATGATAGAGAGATACCACAAAATCTCTTAGAGTCATTGCTAATTTTAAGCAAAAAGAATGCTCTATCATCGGCTGATGATATATTAAAGTATTTGAAGTTAATGTACAGCGAATATACTTGGGAAGTGGAAATAAAAGATGAAGAAAAAGAAATTCACATCTCTAAATTGTTTCAAGGATTGGCAGACAAATATATATTTGCACTTAGTATGCTTGAAGGCAAAGATATGCAAAACATATTAAGTTTGCTTGATGGTATAAGTAATTTATTTAATGGTGATTCATTTTTAAAGTCACAAGAAACTGAAATAAGAATCACTTCTCCAAGTACGCTTGCAAAAATAATAATAGACTATGGTAAAAAGGGTTTAACTCTGCAGAGATTTAAAGGTCTTGGTGAAATGAATGCTGATCAGCTATGGGATACTACGTTAAATCCTGAGGCTAGAACTTTACTAAAGGTTGAAATAAAAGATTGTGAAGAAGCTGATTCCATATTTTCAATACTAATGGGTGATATAGTTGAACCACGCCGTGATTTTATTAATAGCAATGCACTTAATGTGCATGATGTTGATATTTGAACTTTTAGCAAAATGTACGAACGTTACGGGTTTAAGCAAAGACTGTGTCATTCAAGTAGCTGACACTGGTTCCTTTATAACGGTGTCATTCCAGTGCTTGACACTGGAATCCAGGTTGCTCACAAGCAAACTAGCATAGAAAGTGGTTACAACGTTTTCGATGAGATTGCAGAAAGGCTGGATTCCAGTGTCAAGCACTGGAATGAAAGCAGTCCTACGTCATGCCGCGATTCATTCGCGGTATCTCTAGATCCCGCTAACAAGCAGCGGGATGACGGTTGTCAGGGTGTCATCCCACTACCTTCTCCTGTCATCCCAGTGCCTCCCTCCCCTGTCATCCAAGTAGCTTGACACTTGTATCTTTATGATGTGAGGCATTAGAGCTAAAATACCTCACAGGGAGGGTGAAGCTGATGCGACGCTAATGCCATTAAGGCCGAATCCCAGATTTTGCTTCCCTCCCATAGAGTTATAGCTCTTCTCATAATAACCCAAATAAGGTAAGAATGGATTTATGGTAGAGGGGTTTGTATGCCAGCAGCGTATAGTTACGACTTAAGGAAAAAAGCAATGGAAGCATTGGATGAAGGAGAAAGTAGAGCAACTGTTGCCAAGAGATTTAAAATTGGAAAAACGACTTTATATGAGTGGCAGAAAAGGCGTGAGGAAACGGGAGATTTTCAGTCAAAAAAGCCTGGAAGCGTAGCATAAAATTACCGACTGGAATGTCTTCACCGAATTTGCAAAAAACCATGGTGGCAAGACTCAGTCAGAGATGGCCAAACTCTGGAGTCGACAAATGATTCACCGCGCACTTAAAAATATTGGATTTACAAGAAAAAAAGACCTACGGATATAAAGAAAGAAATGAAGAAAAGCGAGCTCAATTTGCAAGGGTTATAGCGACAAAACATCGTGATAATCTTGTATATATTGATGAATCTGGGATAGACAATACAGAAGACTACCCATACGGATATTGCAGAAAAGGAGAGAGGTTTCATTCACTAAAATTAGGTAAAAAAACTCTGACCTTACCCAGAAAAAGTGGAGAGAAAGAAAGGAGTTTTTTCGGGTAAAATAAAATTTTGGAGGATTAGAAAT
>NZ_LYUY01000112.1:0-3795 GCF_001675785.1 Wolbachia endosymbiont of Nomada ferruginata | reverse complement strand
CAGAAGGTAAGTTCATAAATATTAATGGAGTAGTTGTTTAAAAATGCAGCAGCCAAATATTATCGAACCACTGAACTTTGAGGAAATCTTTTCGAGAATGAAGGAAGAGTTAGTGCGTAGAGATGAAAGTTTTACAGCATTAGTTGAAAGTGATCCAGCGATAAAGATTCTGGAGGTAGCAGCATGGAGAGAACTTTTGCTTAGAGAAAGAATAAATGAAGCAGTAAAGAGTAATTTACTTAAATTTGCGACAGGAGAAGATCTTGATAATTTGGCTGAGTTTTATGGAGTAGAGAGGCAGAAAGAAGAAGATGACGAACGATTTAGAAAAAGAATCAAAGCAAAAATAAAGGGGTGGTCAACAGGAGGAAGCAAAGAATATTATCGTTATCATGCACTTTCGGCAGATAGAAGAGTAAAGGATGCGCTAGTAGAATCACCTATACCAGGGAAAGTACAGATCTCGAAGTAATTGGCTGCAATATTATGGAAATAGATATCCACAGCAGAATCAGCACGAATTATATAACATCAGAGGAAGAAATCAAGAAGCAGTTTATTAAGAAGTTTGAAGCAAGTAAAAGGTTGGGATGGAACGTTACAAAATCTTGGATAATAGCGAATTTATTTGTAGATGGTGTAGAAAACGTGGAATTAATCGAGCCAAAAGAGGATGTTGTGGTGCTAGGTAATGAGTGTGCAAGTTTGAGAAATTTAAAGGTTGAGTAATGTTACTGCCACCAAATGCAAACAAACAAGAAAAAGCGCTAGTAGAAGCAATCGACTACAAAGTTAATCCAAGTTGCATCAAGGAATTTAAATTTAGTCTTAAAGATGAAATACTGCAGTGGATAATAGAAGAATATGGTTTAGAAGAGATACTGCGTTGGGTAAAAAATAAAAGAAGAGCTATAGTAGAAGGAGTAAAATTTCAGCGTTTAAGAGGAACCCCAGCATCACTCAAAATAGCGCTCAAATGGGCAAATATAGAAGATATTACAATTATTGAAGAGCCACCCGGTAAACACTTTTTTGAATTACAGATAGGGATAAGAGACGTACCAAACGACTTCTTCGTAGATGCAGTAGTAGAGCTGGCAAAACTATCACTGCCTGTAAGATCCAGATTGATGAGGATTTTTAACGATTATTATAATGCGCAGAGATTTATATTGGATGAGAGTTTATTTGGAGATCTTCTTTCTGACTATTCAGGGGTAAAAATAGAAAAAGATGGACCAGTACTGTCATTTGGTCGGAAGAACGCATTTGAGCTAAAAATCTTAAATCCAAGTTTTAAGTTTAGTACTTTTCGTGTTCATTATGAGCAAGCATTAAGTAATGATCTGTATAGGCTAGATGTAGCAATACTTGGAGAAACCGAACCTCACACAAAGAATTATAACGGTATTTATGAAAGAAATCATGTGTGGTATAACTTCAAAGCGCTATATCCGCTACCACAGAGCTTATTACCGGCAATTAAGTTTGCGAAAGCGCAAGTTATATTATCGGATAGTTGGGATTTAGGAGACATAAATGCGTGCTTTCCAGTTAGTAGCGTAGAAGAAAGAGGAAATAAATTTGTATTGGGAAGTAGCAAACTATCTGAAGAACTGTGGAATTTAAAATACAAGCCAATTTTAGAAAGATTTTTTGCCGTTCACCACTATCAAGTAAAGAATTTCTCTACCCCCAAAATAATAAGATTTAGCGTAGCAGAACACTACATTCATTTTGAAAACGAATTGGATTCAAAGCAAAAGGATGCAATACAGGAGTTAGAAAATTACATTTTAGTGTTTTACCCAGGTGTACTAACATGGCACGAACATCGACATTTGAACAGAAGTTGGAAAAATAGCCAAGTAATATCTATAATAAGTTAAGTACTTATATTTATATCCTCATATATTATGTTAATAATAGGTTAAAGTGTATGAAATAAACAGAAAAAGACTTGCTTTTTCATGCCAAAACGCACATAACTTAAATAGTAGCAAGTAAACAAAAAAAATTGATCTTGCACTAAAGAGAGCGAAATTGGCGTATGTTTTTATAGTGAGGTATGTAATGGTGCGCCAAGAAGTGCTTGGAGAACAGTTGGTGAAAATCCAACACAAACAAAGTCTAGCCAACAGTTTGGAACAGACCACTATGTTGCATGAGGTAACGAGTGTAATAGAGCTAGTGGGATGGACAATGCAGGGCACAACGGAAGTGAAGGAGTGGAGTCCCGAAATACCTGAAGACATAGAGGTCGACATGTTCATGGCCATGGAAGACAGCATGAAGGATAACGTAAAGGCAAGTTATCACTCACTCTATCGGGATCTGAGACCGTGCCATGTATTGAAATGGACTTCAAGTGAACTTGGGAGATCCCATGCATTCCTATTAAGGTACGTTGGAACAAGTCAACAAAGGCAAGAACTAGCGGAAGATGCAGGGGAAGTCGGACTGATTGATAGTACTCAGAATGTGGGAAAGCCACGTACAAGGGGAAGCGATCAGCAATATAGTAACTGGAATAGGGATTGCTATGCCAATACAACGGAGGTAGGAATAACATGCGATATAAACTAAACCAGATAGCAGTAAGAGCAAAGCAAGATAAGCGACTAAAATTCACATCGTTAGTCCATCTGATAAATACAGAGAATCTTGCGAGATGTTATAAAGAACTGAAGCGTAACAAGGCTTGTGGAGTAGACCAGATAACAGTGGAATCATACGGAGAAAATCTGAATGAGAAACTCGAAGTGCTAGTAGAAAGTATGAAGAGGAAGCAATATCAACCACAACCAGTAAAGAGGGTATATATACCGAAAGCTGGAAGTAAAGAGAAACGCGGACTCGGAATACCATCGACCGAGGATAAATTAGTACAGATTATGCTGAAGAAGATATTAGAAAATATTTACGAGGCAAACTTTCTGGACAGCTCATATGGATTTCGACCAGGAAGAAACTGTCATCAAGCGGTAAATGCACTAGATAAAGCAGTTATGTACAAGCCAATAAACTACATTGTAGAAGTGGATATCAAGAAGTTCTACGATAATATACAGCATAAATGGCTAATGAGGTGTCTAAGGGAACGAATAACTGACCCAAATTTGCTGTGGTTAGTAAAGCGGTTTCTCAAGGCAGGGATAGTCGAAGCTGGAAATTATGAAGCAACAAAACAAGGTACACCACAAGGCGGTATAGTAAGTCCTGTATTAGCAAATATATACTTACATTATGTGTTGGATTTATGGATAGAAAAGAAATTTAAACCAAGATCCAGAGGATATATACAAGTAATAAGGTTTTGCGATGATTTTGTGGTTTGTTGCGAAAGTAAGGTAGACGCGGAAGAATTTCTGGAATTACTGAAACAAAGGCTAAATAAATTTGGGTTGGAAGTATCTGAAAACAAGACCAGAGTAGTAAAGTTTGGCAAGAGGGAGCGGCAACGAGCGATAAGAGAGAAACGAAGGACGGAAAGTTTCAATTTTCTGGGGTTTACGCACTATGGTGCAAAAAGTCGTCGTGGTAGATTAATGATGGGACATAAAACCTCTAAGTTAAATCTAGCCAGAAAACTAAAAGAAATCAAGGAGTGGTTGAAAATAGTCCGCGGAAGTATTCGACTTAAAGATTGGTGGCAAGTACTGAAGGCTAAATTAACAGGACACTATAACTACTTTGGTATTAGCGGAAATTATTGGTGTTTGAAACAATTTTACACATCAGTAAGAAAGCTAGCATTTAAATGGATAAATCGGCGTAGTCAGAAAAAGAGTATGA
>NZ_LYUY01000111.1:0-3865 GCF_001675785.1 Wolbachia endosymbiont of Nomada ferruginata | reverse complement strand
CTAAATTGCAGCGTTTAAGACTTAAAAAAACGCCAATACAGAAAATAGACAATGACCAGGGCTTCTTTTGCCTTTTTTTTCGTTTGGTAAATTTCTTAAATGTTTACGGCTAATATGAAGCTAAGTACGAACTTTGTTAAACACAACAAATGGTGTCATTCCAGTCTGGAATCCAGGAAAAAGAATGGTGTCATCCCAGTGCCCAAACACTGGGATCCAGTTTTCTTTACAAATTCACCAAAAGTGTTTCATTCTATAACATAAAACCCATACTCACCAAATCCAATGCATTACTTGCAATTAAGTTTCCTGGATCTCAGTGTCTGGGCACTGGGATAACAAAGGAGGACGTTATTCCAGTGCCAAGCACTGACCATTTCTGGTCTCTTAAATTGCAACTAATCTAAGTATTAAAAAATTTACCAAGCGAAAAAAAAGGCAAAAGAAGCCCGATGGTTGGCTAGTTACTTACATTATACTTTCAAGTATGGCGTTTTTTTATTCTAAACGCTTAATAACCGTGACTCAGCCGCTTTTAAGCCGCAACTAATCTAAATTATAAACGTTAAGAAATTTACTAAACAGAAAAAAAGGCAAAGAAACCCTAGGGTAGCTAATTATTCACTATCCATTTTTTAAGTTGGCGTTTTTTGATGTTTTAAATAGCGTATTTCAGCTTGTGTAGCTAGAAATTTGATAAAGACATGAGGTGCACATAGTGCAAAAAATTAAGCATGATTTACGCCAAATACATTAAGTTTTTTTGTCATTAATCCACTGCAGAGATTGCGAAGATAAATAAATAGCTTCAGTTTCATGATAAGGGGGCTGGCGAAGGGTGTTAAGGAAGTTTTTCGTTTCATCCAATGCGCTGCTAAAAGTTTGTTATGCAAGAGATCCCATAAATTGGGTGTCATAATAACTACACCCACATTAATTTTGGTGTACGTGACCTTGAAAGATCGTGATTCAATACTTAAATTATTAGGGTAGTAGGCAAATAATGGAGCTCAAAATGCATAATGTACAAGAAACTGAAAATTTAAAATTTGACGCTGAGGTAGGGAAAGTACTGAATATAGTGATTCATTCACTTTACACCAATAAAGACATTTTTCTGCGTGAATTAATATCAAATGCATCAGATGCATGTGATAAGTTGCGCTATGAATCTCAACTAAACCCTAATTTGCTAGATTTGAGTGATGAATTAAAAATTACTATTAGCTCCAATAAAGATAAGAACGAGCTATATATCACTGATAATGGCGTCGGAATGAACAGACAAGATTTAATAGATAACCTTGGTACAATTGCAAGCTCTGGTACGCAAAAGTTCTTAGATGCGATCAAGAATAATAAAGATTCAAGTCAAACTGTAGAGCTGATAGGTAAGTTTGGTGTTGGTTTTTATTCAAGCTTTATGGTTGCATCGGAAGTAATAGTAGAATCAAGAAAAGCTGGAGAGGAGGAGTCTTGGGTCTGGAAATCCAAGGGAGATGGAGAATATTCAATAAGTAAATCAGATAATCAAGTCCCTCGCGGAACCAAAATTACACTCATTATGCATCCTGAAGAAAATGAGTTTTTAGATAAATTTCGTGTTGAAAACATTGTCACTACTTACTCTGATCATATAAATTTTCCTGTTGAATTCATAGATGAAGAAGGAAAAAGTGAAAAGTTAAACAGTAAGGCTGCAATTTGGACTAAGCCAAAAAATGACGTTACTCAGGAGGAGCACAACGATTTTTTCCGCAGTGTTGCGCATGTTGGTGGTGAACCTTGGATGATATTGCATAATAAAAATGAAGGTGCAATAGAATATACGAATTTGCTTTATGTTCCCTCTATTAAACCTTTTGATTTATTTCATCCAGATAGACGTTGCTCTGTGAAGTTATATGTAAACAAGGTATTTATTACTGAAGATAACGTACAGATCATACCACAATACTTGCGTTTTCTGAAAGGCGTGGTTGATTCACCGGACTTGCCTCTTAATATCAGCAGAGAAACGCTGCAGAATAATCGTGTTGTTGAGCAAATCAGGAAATCCCTCACTAAACGCGCGATATCAGAGCTCGGTAAAAAGGCAAAAGAGAATTTGGAAGAGTACACAAAATTCTGGACCAATTTTGGTGCAGTATTAAAAGAGGGTCTTTGTGAAGCTATGCCAACTGATGAGAGAGAAGCGCTGCTCTCAATTTGCAGATTTCAGAGCACTGGTGATGAGAAATTAGTCAGCATTGATGACTATATAAGCAGAATGAAGCCTGAGCAGGAGCATATCTATTATCTCACCGGAAATAGCTTGGATTCAGTGAAAAACAGTCCACAACTTGAAGGATTCGTCAGTAAAGGACTAGAAGTGCTCCTATTTGTTGATCCAGTTGATGATTTCTGGACTAGCGTGATTCATGAATATAAAGATCAGAAAATCAAGTCTGTAACCCGCGCAGATGTTGATTTGGAAAAATTCTCTTCAGAAGAAGATAAGAAAGATAAAGAAAATAAATCGAAAGAAGAAAAAACTGAGGAAAATACAGATTCTATAATGCAATATTTCACCAAAGTTCTTGGCAATTCAGTAAAAAGCGTAAAAATTTCCAAAAAGTTAACCGGTAGTCCCGTATGCCTAGCGGTTGATGAAGGTGCTATGGATCTTCGCATGGAGCGTTTCTTGCGCGAACAAAAGCAGCTAAATTACCGCACGCCAAAGGTGCTGGAAATCAACACTAAACATCCTGTAATAAAAAATATAATGAAATCTTATGCTGAAAGTGGTGAAAACCCAACATTGGAGGACATGGTTCACTTATTGTTTTACCAAGCTTGTATAGTGGAAGGTGAAGAGATGGATGATGTAAGTCTGTTTGCTAAGAGAGTTAATAATTTGCTTGGCAAGATTTCTGTTTAATGCTATACTTAGCTTAGCTATTAATTAGGGGTAAAACATGATTTGGAGTTTACTTGGTGGGCTCATGCCACCAGCAGTAGATACTGCAAAAGAAAATAAAGTTAAAAGTACGAAAAATTCTGGGGATTCAGGTAATTGTTCAGAGGCTGAAGAAGAACAAAATACCAACAGAGCGACTAGATCAGAATTTAAGCTAACGCAATCTTTGCTCAGTCAAGTAAGGGCAGACAAAAATAATGCTGATGCGAATTCTGGTAAGCAAGCTTATAAAGACTTACCTAGAATGAATTTTATAATCAATGGTAAAACCATAAGTAAAGATTTTGTTGGCCAGTTGTGTGATAGGTATAATCAAGAGCTTCAAAGTAGTAAACGCCAAGTTGTAAAGCATGTTTTAATAGAAATGTTTAAGCATGCTAAGGCAGAAGTTCCAGATGATCATATACTGAAAGAGTTAATTACTAATTGCAATCAAGCCGGGTATGACGGCTCTTTGCTCATGCAGCTCTTTCCTATATTTTTTGAGCATAACCTACAATTGCCTGACGCTAACGATAGAAAGATAAGTATTATATGTAATAGCCAAGATTCCCTAAATATTCAGTATTGTCCAAGTATGCCTGTTAAGCAACAGGATACAAATATAGAAATATGCAGGCTTGATGCTATTTTAGAGTTCACGCTTAAATCTCAGAATGGTAAGGTAGAGTATGAAGAAGGTAAAGTAACACTTACCATTCCCGAGCAGTTAAAAACTGGTAGAGAAAATTTACTAGATGATATCAATAAGTATTTTAAAGGTGCCGATAATGCAGTTGTTGCAGGTTCGCCAGCAGAGGTGGATTCAGATGTTGATAATTCATTTGAGAGGTTGTCCACAAACCAGTAAATCAAGCATATTCCCTACTTAACATAACTTTACTCATAGCCAGATATATGAAACTT
>NZ_LYUY01000110.1:0-3873 GCF_001675785.1 Wolbachia endosymbiont of Nomada ferruginata | reverse complement strand
GGTTAGTTGCAAGTTAAAAGCAGCTAAATCGCTCTTAATCAAGCGTTTTAGAATAAAAAAAACGCCGATATTTTAGTACATAGTAAATAGCCAACCACCACGGGGCTTCTTTTGCCTTTTTTTTCGTTTGGTAAATTTCTTAAGTATTATGGCTAAAGATTGCACGAATGTTGCAATTACAAAAGCGTTTCTACTAGGAGGGTGTCATCCCAGTGCCCCTGTGATGTTATTCCAGTGCTCCTTTTTTTGTCATCCAAGTAGCTGACACTGGGATCTAGCCTTTATTATTTGAATGAGATCCCAGTGTCAAGCACTGGAATGACATCATAGGAGCTTGTATCTTGTAAAAAGCATCTAATGTTTTAAGCTTAAGCATTAGATGGAGAAGGGAAGCACTCTGTCATAGGGCTTAGATATAAAATCTGTCAAGTAGATAAGAGCTCCCTTCTCAAAGGTATAGGCTGGACGGTATCGTAGAAAGACCTAAATGGTTCTAATTCTGTATCCGCAAGAATAGCCTTACTTTTCATTTTTAATGGTAACGTATGGGGTTATATATGATCAACAACTTTTTGGGCATAGACATATCAAAAGATCGCTTTGATGTTTGTCTCTCATTTATAAGTAAAAAAGGAAAACGTGAAACTAGGAAAAGGAGCTTTAAGAACGATGATAATGGGTTTCAAGGTCTACTGAACTTTCTACAAAAACATAACATAGAACAAGTGAAAGCTTGTATGGAAGCTACTGGTTGTTATAGCGAAGCTTTGGCTGAATTTCTACACAATTCTGGATATTTTGTTAGTGTTGTAAATCCTTATTGTATTAAATCTTATGCGAGGAGTAAGCTTGTACGACAAAAGAATGATCAGACCGATGCGGAAATTATTGCTGATTACTGCCAAAGACAGGAACCAACTCGTTGGACACCACCATCTCCTGAATTGAAAAAACTAAAACATCTTTATCGTTGCTCGGTTGCGTTAAAAGATGAGTTAACATTAGTAAATAACCACTTAGAAAAAAAAGAGAGACTTCCCAAAGAAGTTGCAAATGCTTGGGAAGACCTTGCAATGAATATAGCTCAAAAAATAGAAACAATAAAAAACTCCGTACGTGAACTATTAAAGCAACACAAAGAGTTGTTGGAAAATTTTCAACTTCTATTCAGGCATAGGAGAAGAATCAGCAACAGCTATTTTAGCTGAAGTTCCTGACACAAAGGCTTTTAGAGATGCCAGGCAATTGGCAGCATATGCAGGAGTTGTACCGAGAAATATAACATCAGGTTCCTCTGTATATGCCAAACCCAGATTAAGTAAATCAGGTTCACGAACACTACGTAAGGCAATGTATTTTCCTGCTATAGTAGCTAAAAATCACAATCCTATTATTATGACTTTTTGCAAGAGATTAAAAGAAAAAGGCAAGCATAATATGGCCATTGTGGGAGCTGCGATGCGTAAGTTACTCCATATTGTTTTTGGTGTTCTAAGTTCAAAGAAGGCTTTTGATCCAGATCATATCAAAAACTACAGGGCAAAGCTGTTGGAGGAAGGTTTACTTAGCTGATTGTTAAAAAAAATACTTTCAATCTTATATAAAATATTGCCTTATTTTGTAATTTTCTTGTTGACTAACGAGACGGTATCTACTTTCATGACATCATTCTTTTTCCTGGATCCCAGTGTCTGGGCACTGGGATGACAAAAAAGGGGCTACTCGGATGACAAAAAAAGGATGCTACTGGAATGACAGGAGAATGGGCTACTTGGATCCTAGAGGGAAGCGTTCGCGCAATCATTGTGCATGAATTTAAATGGTACAACTTATGACAATTATCTTCGCACCACAACGTTTGTGAGACTCAGTGTTTAGATTTACTTCGCCTATTCAGCTAATTTTTATTACAATTATAACAAAATAATTTTGGCTCTGATGAAAACTGTATATGTATGTCAATCCTGTGGTCATAGCACTGGTAGGTGGGTAGGGAAGTGCATCGCATGTGACAATTGGGATACAATTGTTGAGGAAATAGCAGTAAAAACGGGCAAAAGAAGTATGTCTGCGCCAATTTTAATAAAGACGTTATCGGGTAGCGAAATTATCACTCCAAGTCGTTTTCTAACAGGAATAGAAGAATTAGATAGAGTTTTTGGTGGGGGTATCGTTCAAGGTGCTAGCATTTTAATTGGAGGCGAACCTGGTATTGGAAAATCCACCCTTTTGCTTAGAATTGCAGCTAATGTTGTGCAACTTTCCTCTTTTGAATGTCTTTATGTATCTGGCGAGGAATCTTTAGAGCAAGTGAGTCTCAGAGCAAAGCGTCTTAAGATAAATGAACCTAAAATTAAGCTTTTGTCTACAGTGTCTTTAACTGATGTAGTAGCAACGATAAAGGAAAACAAAAGTATTAAATTTTTAGTAATTGACTCTATACAAACAATGTATGATAGCAGAATTACATCAGCACCAGGGACTGTAACTCAGGTTCGTACTTGCGCTCATGAATTAACCATTCTTGCGAAACAATATGGTATTTCTCTCTTAATAGTTGGTCATATAACTAAGGATGGACAAATAGCTGGACCTAAAACTTTGGAGCATATGGTGGATACGGTATTATATTTTGAAGGTGAAAATAGCAATCAATACCGCATTTTACGCACTATTAAAAATAGATTTGGCCCTGCAAATGAAATTGGTGTTTTTGAGATGTCTGAAGCAGGACTTGTGCCTGTTGATAACCCATCATCATTGTTTCTGATGGCCCATGACAGAGAAGTAGTTGGCAGCGCCGTATTTGCAGGAATTGAAGGTTCAAGACCAATTTTAATGGAAGTGCAAGCATTAATAGCAGGAACTAATATGGCAACCCCAAGAAGGGCAGTAGTTGGGTGGGATATTAATAGATTGGCTATGATCATCGCGGTGCTAAATGCTCGTTGCAAAATGTTTTTGCATGATAAAGAGGTATACCTAAACATTGCAGGGGGACTCAAAATACAGGAACCATCGGCTGATCTTGCTGTTGCTGCTTCCCTTATTTCAAGTGTAGTAAATTTACCGCTGCCAACTTCTTCAATAATCTGCGGTGAAGTTGCACTTTCAGGAGAAATTAGGAATGTCTCGCATGCTGATCTCAGACTAAAAGAAGCACAAAAGTTAGGATTTAAAAAAGCAATTATGCCTAAAAATGGTAATTACTCTTCTCATGATATTGAGATAATTAAGCTTGGTCACGTAAGGGAATTAAGAGAAATCTTCAATCACAGTTAAATAGTGCTTCAGCAAATTCTTTACTAGTAAACTCCCTTAAGTCCTCTATATTTTCGCCAATTCCTATAGCATGTAACTTTACCTTATAAGCTTCTGCAAGTCCAATTACCACTCCACCCTTAGCAGTGCCATCTAGCTTTGTTACGATTAGCCCGGTAACATTAACCATTTTGCTAAATGCTTCTAATTGGCTATAAGCATTTTGGCCGGTAGTTGCATCAAGAACTAAAATAACATCATGAGGGGCAGTGTCATCCAATTTCTTTATCGTTCTATATATTTTTGATAACTCCTCCATAAGGTTCACATTATTTTGCAGCCTTCCTGCTGTGTCAATTAGAACAACATCAACGTTGTCTTTTATAGCTTGACTTACAGCTCTGTATGCCACACTTGCAGAGTCGCTACCGTACTCTCCAGTAACAATTAAGCAATCAGAACGTTCTGCCCAAATGTTTAATTGCTCACTAGCAGCCGCTCTAAATGTATCGCATGCAACAAGCATAACGGATTTTCCCATTTCCTTATATTTATATGCAAGCTTACCTATAGTTGTGGTTTTACCGTGACCGTTTACTCCGCATACCATTA
>NZ_LYUY01000109.1:0-3994 GCF_001675785.1 Wolbachia endosymbiont of Nomada ferruginata | reverse complement strand
ATTAACTATTGCATTCCTGCACAATTTATTCTCATGATAAAAACGTCTTAACTTTCTCTCTACTTTTTCTGGGTAAGGTCACCTCTTTAGGTGCTCCTTTTTTCTTTCTTATACACACAAAAATCATATAGAATTGTAAATACAGCTTTTTTATTCTGATGCTTTTCAATTCTATAGCTCTGGTTGTCTCTCTATTACTATTTTTCTACATTATCGTAAAAAAACTGAGCGAAAAGAAAGCAAACCTTGAGGGTAATTTATGTAAATTAGAGCAAGAACTTCAAGAAACAAAGCAAAGTTTGCTTACGAAGAATGAAGAAATAGTTGATTTAAGGGTCAAAAGAGCAGAACTTGAAGTAACTCTGCAAAAAGAACGTGAGGAAAAGAAAAAGGAAATAGAATTACTAACAAAAGCAGAGGAGAGATTAACAAACACTTTTAAAGCGCTCTCTCTTGATGCCTTGCAAGTGAACAATAATAATTTTCTGAACTTAGCGAAGGAAGTCATTGATAACAAATTAAAAGAAACGGAAAGCGATTTCAAAAAAAGACAAGCAACGATCAACGAAGTTGTAACTCCAATAAAAGAAAAATTAGAAAAATTCGATAATGAAATACGTGAGCTAGAAAAAGAGAGGGTAGGGGCCTATGAAGGTTTAAAGGAGCAAATTGGAGCGCTGATGAACCAAACTTCCAGCCTTGCTAATGCCTTGAGAAAGCCTCACATCAGAGGAAAGTGGGGTGAAATGCAGCTCAAAAGGGTGGTAGAAATAGCAGGAATGATTGAATATTGCGATTTTTTTACTCAACCGTCAGTGGTTGATAAAAACGAGGATAATTTATTGCGTCCTGATTTAATAATCAAAATGCCATCTGGAAAGCAAATAATAATAGATGCTAAAGTGCCGCTTGATTCTTACATGGATGCTATATCACAAAATGATTTGCAAATACAAAAGGAGAAATTAAAGAATCATTCCCTGGCAATAAAAAAACACATAAATGACTTGGGTAAAAAAGAGTATTGGAATCAATTTGAAAATACGCCAGAACTTGTGGTGCTTTTCTTAACAGGGGAGGGGGTTTTTAGCGCAGCACTGGAATATGAGCCTGCTTTGATAGAGATTGGAGTGGAAAAAAAAGTGATCATTGCAACACCGATCACTCTAATTGCGTTGCTGAGAGCAATAGCGTATGGATGGAAGCAAGAGATGATAGCTGAAAACGCAAAGAAAATCAGTGAACTAGGTCATATTTTATATGAGCGCATTTGCACAATGGGTGAAAACTTTGATAATTTGCGCAGGAGCTTAAAAAGTGCTGTTGATCATTATAATAAAACTGCTGGCTCTCTTGAAGTAAGGGTGTTTCCTGCTGCTCGAGAATTCAATAAGCTTGGTATACATGCAAAAAATAAAAGTTTAAGTGCTGCAAAGGAATTAGAGTCTTTACCACGCAGTTTACATACTGAGGAGCTGAAAGTAGATTAGGCATCTTAACAGGGAATGTTCAAAAAAGTGTGTCAAACCAAAAAAAAAGTAATGAATTGATATAAAAAAAATGGAGGTTTGACAATGAGTCAAAAAATAGTAAACAGAATTACCGGATTGGTAGATTATAAAGAATTAGAAACAAATATCCTGTCGTCTATACGAGAAGGAAGGCCGTTGACAGGAAGGGATGGAGCATTTACACCATTTATAAAAAGACTGCTGGAGGCAAGTTTGGAAGGTGAAATAGAAAATCACTTATTAGCTGAAAGTGAAGAGAATAATCGAAGAAATGGGAGAAATGGAAAGACTTTACGGACAAGTGCAGGTTCATTTGAGCTTTTGACGCCTAGAGATAGGGAGGGAAGCTTTGAACCCCAAATAGTCAAAAAAAGGCAAACAAACCAGAGCTTGAAACGAAGATTTTGAGCACATTTGCCAGTGGTATGGGATACAGAGATATAGCATCGCATGTAGAGGAGATTTATGATCACAAAATATCTGCAGCAGAGATATCAAGTATTACCGACAAATTGCTACCGATAATCAACGAATGGCGTAGTCGCCCGCTGCAGTCTGTATATCCGATAGTGTTCATGGTTTTTTAAAGTCAAAGAGGACGGACATTGTGTAAGTAAATGTATGTACAATATATTGGGCATAGACCAAAATGGCAGAAAAGAAGTATTAGGTTTTTATTTGGCTGAAAGTGAAGGAGCTAACTTCTGGTTGGGAGTACTAAATGATCTCAAAGAAAGAGGAGTAGAAGATATTCTAATTGCCTGTGTAGATGGGCTAAAAAGCTTTCCTGCAGCCATAAATAGTGTATTTCCTAATGCAGAGGTACAGCTATGTGTGGTACATCAGATACGCAATTCTCTAAAATATGTATCTAGCAAAGATGTGAAGATTTTTATGAGTGATTTGAAAAAAGTATATCAGGCTTCAAGTAGAGAAATTGCTGAAAATTATCTGCTTGAGTTGGAAGAAAAATGGGGAGAAAAATATCCACTAGTCATAAAATCCTGGCAGAATAATTGGATCCGGCTATTTCAAGTATTCTGGCCCAGTCAGGAGGCTAATTTATACTACCAATCCTATTGAGGGACTGCATAGACAGATTAGAAAATTTACTAAAACTAAGGGCTCATTTACCAGCTTGTATAAACAGGTATATTGTGCTATAAAAAAGGCAGAGCAAAATTGGACTATGGCCATACCCAATTGGGCTTTAACTATATCTCAACTTGATATCTTCTTTCCCGGCAGATTGAAAATTGACCTTACCCAGAAAAAGTAGAGAGAAAGTTTGGAATGTTTTTCACAAAGAGAATGATGAATCAAAATGCTCAGGAATGCAATAGTTAATAGTGACGTTGTTTGTTATAAAAAATTTCTATATATTCAAATATAGCAGTTTTGATATGCTGTTTAGAGTGCCGAGAGGTGTCTATTGGTAACTCCCTTTTTAGAGAACTGAAGAAGCTTTCCACAACAGAATTGTCGTAACAACAACCTTTATGACTCATCTATGTTTTTTATGGATAAGAGATATTGATAACCTTGCGAAGTATATTGTGAACCTTGATCACTATGTAATAGTAGATTTTTGGCAGGTTTACGCTTGTTAACGGCCATTAATAAAGAGTCCATAACCAATTGTTTATTTATTGAACTGCTCATTGACCAGCCAACTACCATGCGTGAATATAGATCGATTATTGTTGCCAAATATAGCCATCCTTCTTTGGTTTTTATATAAGTAATCCCATACTTTATTTGGTTGATCGACAATAAAGTTTTGGTCTAATATATTGGGAGCTACGACTCTACTGTCCGTTTGTTGTTTCTTAATTTTAAATTTTCTTCTCAATATAGCCTGAATACCATTTTTCTGCATAATACTTTGCACTGTTTTTAAGTTGCAACTTTTACCCAAAGCCTTTAATTCAGCATGAATTTTAGGAGCTCCATATCTACATTTAGAAGCTTGATATATTTTTTGAATATCTGCTAATAACTCTTTATTTGCTGATTCTCTACTGCTTATTTTCCTTGTAGTCCACTTATAGTAGCCACTAGCAGAAAACCCTACATAATTCCTGCACTTTATAGTGTTTACTATGCTCTTTTATGAAAAAATATTTTACTCTTTTTGACTGGCCAGGGCTTTTTTTAAAATGTCTCTTTCTCTTGTTACTTTTGCTAACTCTTTCTGTAAATCAAATCTCTCTTTGTCATAAGGTGCTACATCTGGAAATGCATTTGCCGCTGACTTTTTTTCGTTATATTTCTTCATCCATTTTCCTAATACACTATCCCTTATTCCTAGATCTCTTGCTACTTTTGCAACTGGTTGACCTACCTTTCTTTGTTCATTTGCCAGCTTAACAGCTTCCAATTTGAATTCTGCCGTATATTCTCTTGCCATTTCTAATCCTCCAAAATTTTATTTTACCCGAAAAAACTCCTTTCTTTCTCTCCACTTTTTCTGGGTAAGGTCA
>NZ_LYUY01000108.1:0-4142 GCF_001675785.1 Wolbachia endosymbiont of Nomada ferruginata | reverse complement strand
TTTTATACCCTCAATATTTGCAAACTTTAATATTGTAATATTTTACTTTTTAGTCCATTTATATTTGTGGGTAATAGTAAGATATCAAATAGTGCAAATTTTTCTATGATATGCGGTAGTGGTGTATATGTAAGATCAATTGCTCGTGATCTTGGAATTGCATTAAATTGTTTTGGACACATTACAAAATTAAGAAGAACTATGGTAGGTGACTTTAGAGAAAATGAATCAGTGACAATTGAGCAACTTACTAAAAAAAACACAACAACTTACTCTCCGATGTCATCCCAGTGCTTGACACTGGGATCCAGATATACAAATACTTACAAATCATGTAATGGACAAAAGATTCTAGGAGCATATGTCAAAAACAATGTTCGTGATGAAATAGGCTGGATCCCAGTGTCAGCTACTTGGATGACAGAGGGGGGTGGGATGACAGAAGATGATGGAGTGACAGGGAGTAATACAAAAAGTTTCGTCATCCCCATTGAATCGGCTTTAAAATCGATGTTCAAAGTTGAAATTTCCCTAGAAGATGCGGGGAAAATCAGAAAAGGTCAGGAAGTTGTATTAAATAACTTGCGTAATTTAAAGAATCATGATATTTGTTGTACGGTGGTGGGTAGTGTACCTATTGCAATCTGCAGTTTTATTTATGGTTGTGTGAAACCTATTCGTGTTTTTAATATTTAAAATGAGGTTTAGATGTCGATAACATCCGAAAAGAAAAAGAGTTTGATAAATATATATGCAATTAAAGAAGATGATACAGGCTCATCTTTTGTACAATGTGCAATTTTGACCGAGAGGATCAGTAACTTAACTGAGCATTTTAAAGTGCACAAGCATGACCATCACTCTAAGCGTGGTTTACTTATATTGATAGGTAGAAGACGCAAGCACTTAAATTATATAAAGCGTAAATTTGGTAATGAAGCCTATCAGGAATTAATAGAGAAGTTAGGCATTAGAAAATAATCGAGGAATTTAATATGTTTAAAATTATAAAAAAATCTATAGAGTGGGGTGGTCGTGCCTTATCTTTAGAAACAGGAAAAATAGCACGCCAAGCTCATGGTTCAGTAGTTGTAAATTACGGTGATACTTCTGTTTTAGTAACTGTTGTACGTAAAAAGAAGGAAGAAAGCGTTGATTTCCTACCTTTAAATGTGCAGTTTATCGCAAAAAGCTATGCCATGGGTAAGATCCCTGGCGGGTTTTTTAAAAGAGAAGGCAAGCCATCTGATAGAGAAACTTTAATCTCAAGAGTAATAGATAGAAGTATAAGACCACTATTCCCAGAAGGATTTCATGATGAAATTAGTGTGGTGTGCAATCTATTAACTTATGATACAGTCAATCCTCCTGAAGTGCCAGCATTGATTGGTGCTGTTGCAGCTCTTGCAATTTCTGGTGTTCCCTTTCACTTTACTATAGCTGGAGTGATGGTTGGTTGTGATGAAAATAATAACTATATACTCAACCCTTCTGTTCAAGAGATGAAAGCAAGCAGCTTGGATCTGTTTTTGTCTGGTGATGAAAATTCAATTTTAATGGTTGAATCAGAAGTGAAAGAGCTCTCTGAAGAAAATGTTTTTAATGCAATAAAATTTGGCCATGAACACCTTAAGCCTGTCATTAAGCTCATAAAAGAGTTTGCTGATACAATTGGCAATAAACCTGAGAGCTTTGCCCCTATTGATGCATCAGATATAACACAAGAGCTCGAAAAATACGGTAAAGATTTTGAAAAAGCATATTCGCAAACAGTAAAACAAGAGCGAGTTCAAGCTCTAGAAGCGATCAGAGAGAATATATTGAATACTCTTAAAGAAACTGGAAAAGACGAAAAGTTAATTACGTGTGCAGTAAAAAACTTTGAAAGATCTTTAGTACGTGAAATAATTAGGAAGAAAAGTGTAAGGATAGACGGTCGTAAGCATGATGAGATACGTCAGATAGAAGTTGAAGTTGATATTCTGTCCAAAACTCACGGTTCTGCACTATTTACAAGAGGCAATACTCAGGCACTGGTTGTTACTGCTCTTGGCACCACTCAAGATGAGCAAATTGTGGATGATATTGAAGGGGATAGACGTGAGCATTTCATGTTGCATTATAACTTTCCCTCATTTGCTGTTGGAGAAACTTCTGCTGCGCGTGCACCAGGAAGAAGAGAAATCGGTCATGGCAAACTTGCTTGGAAAGCAATTCATCCTGTTTTACCCGATAAGTCTGAATTTCCTTATACAATAAGAGTAGTGTCCGAAATTTTGGAGTCTGATGGTTCTTCTTCTATGGCAACAGTTTGTGGGACTTCTCTTGCTTTAATGGATACGGGTGTGCCAATAAAGGCCCCTGTTGCTGGAATTGCTATGGGTCTCATCAAAGATAAAGACGAGTATGTAATACTTTCCGATATACTTGGTGATGAAGATTATCTTGGTGATATGGACTTTAAAGTAGCAGGAACTAGTGAAGGGGTTACGGCGCTACAAATGGACATGAAAATTTCTGGTATAAGCTTTGAAATTGTTGAAAAATCTTTAGAACAGGCAAAAGCTGGAAGATTACATATTTTAGAAAAAATGAATGCAGTGATTTCAGAACACAGTGATGATGTCAAAGACCATGCACCAAGGATGTTATCATTTTACATAGATAAAGACAAAATTTCTGCTGCTATAGGTTCTAAGGGGAAAAATATACGCAGTGTGTGTGAAAGAAGTAATGCAAAAATTGAAATAGGAGATGATGGTAAAGTTTCTGTTTTTGCTACGAGTGGCACTGAAGCTGAAATTGCAAAGAGTATGATGATTGATTCAATAACAGAACTAGAACAAGGTTCTATAGTTGATGTCAAGGTTGTAAGAATAGAGAAGTCTATTGTAGAGCTTGAATTTCTTAATGGCAGAAAAGGAAAAATGCACATAAGTGAAGTAGCTAATGAACATATAGATTCTATAGAGAGCGTACTTAAACAAGATGATACTTTCAAAGCACTAGTAATTGACTTCGAAAAAGGTGGGTGTCCAAAGTTGTCAAGACGTCGGGTTGATCAAGAGACGGGAGAGTTTTTTGAAGGTGAGCTTTACAACGAGGAAAGGAAAGATGGTCCAAATGACAGGGATAATTATTACAATAATTCATTTAGTAGAAAACCTGGAGGAAGTCACCATAAGAGGCCTCCTCGTCCTCGTTCTGGTTTCAGCAACAGAAATAGGCCGAAATTTGGTAATAATGATTCATCATCAGGTTTTTATTAAGAGTAAACTTCTTGCGTTACCTCTCGTCATTCCAGTGTTAAGCACTGGAATGACACCCTTTCTGGTGAAGGTTGTTCTCAAATCACAATGTTAGTACAATTGTGGTGTTAGCTATAGCTAACCCAAGGTATCCGTTCAGCGGAGTGGTAGAATAAGGTAGACAAAGTGATCTAAAAAGATAATCATAGAGCAAAAGTGAGGTAATGTGGTAAACCTTTTAGAACTTTGCAAAAATTTACAGCAAAAAATAGAAAAACTGAAAGCAGAGATAGAAAACTTAAAAGCAGAAAATAAAGCTTTAAAGATAGAGAACGCTGAATTAAAGGAAAGGCTTGGTTTAAACTCGAAAAATTCATCTCTACCGAGCTCTAAAGAATTGTACAAAACAAAAAAGGACAAGCCAAAAAGCGAAAGGAATGTTGGCGATCAGGTTGGGCATAAAGGAAATTTTCATGCCACAATGGAAGCGGATAAAGTAGTAAAAATAGAGTTGCCTAATATTTGCGAATGCGGAGGAGAGCTTGTAATATGCGAAAAACCTTATGTGCACCAAAAAGTTGATCTTCCGGAAATTAGGCCTTATGTAGTAATTGGAACATGGTCGTTGTCGGAGATGCAGAAAAAGAAAAAGTAGCAAGTTACCAGAAGGTGTTACGCCAGATACATTTGGTCCAAGGGTTAAGTCTATAATTGCAGCACTCAGCGGATTTTACAAAAACTCAAAGCGTGAAGTGGCTAGTATCATAAATGACATTTTTAATTTGAACATAAGTGTTGGCAGCATATCAAATCTTACTATTACCCACAAATATGAGGTTCGTGAGCAAGTCGCCATCCTTCTGCTAAATCAAAGAGACGTTTATATCCTTTCCA
>NZ_LYUY01000107.1:0-4154 GCF_001675785.1 Wolbachia endosymbiont of Nomada ferruginata | reverse complement strand
TTACAGAACAATTTGATGCATCATTCTTTTTGTAAAAAACATTCCAAACTTTCTCTCCACTTTTTCTGGGTAAGGTCAGTTGGATTTTCACCAATTGTATTCTAAACGCTTACTTGGCGCACCCATAACAAAAATGCCTGAAAAACGTTAATAATTATATACTATTATTAATAATTATTCAATCATATTTTAAGCTTACAATTTTGAGCTTAACTGACGCTTATGGATAGGGGCAACTCTACCACCCTGTGTTATGTTTATTTTCTAACGGACGCTGATTTTTGTATCGTAATTTCTTGCTATAAATTGGTTATATAAGAGCTGGCTTCTAAAATTTTATAACCCTAATTTGAATTAATAGACAGCAGAATCGAAAGATTATTACAAGGAAAAACCTACACAGATCGACCTTTTTGTGGATCTGCGTTTCTGCTTTCTTCAACTTGTTTTGCAAAAGATGTTTCCTGTTTCTGAAGTGGTTTAGCAATTTCGCGCACAACGGCAGTAACTGCTGTTAAAAATGTTTTTAACAATGCACCTAAAGCTCCACCAACTGCTTCCCTGCCATATATATGAGCTTGCTTTTCGTTACCGTCAGCAGTTTCCCCTGCCCTCCTTCTTGGATCCATCCTATGAGCAATCACTGAAAACAACACTCCCCTGATTGAAGACTTCACTTTTTCCTTTGCTTCGTGGACATCCCCATCTTTTGCTGTTTCATGTCCATGACTTAAGTGTTTAGCGTTCATTAGCTCCTTCTGTTGCTGGGCAAACATGCTACTTAACACTTCTTCTATCGCTTGCTTCCTTCTTTTCTCTCTAACTCTTTTCATAGATTCTGATTTATCGCGAGTGTGTTTGGTAGTTTCAAGTTCTGCATCAATATCTTCGGACGCAGCCTGACTATATAAAGTCTCTATGAGCCTATCTATACTTCGCTTTATTTGCATAGTCCTTTCGTAACTATCTAAATTGTCAATTCCTTCGTCGATCTGATTTAGAATATCCTCAAAAGCTTTTAAATATTCTTGAATATACTGTATTATGTATTGCTTATCTTCCTCTTTGTGTTGTTCTTCTTGATTTTGCTGATTTTCATTTTCTAAACTTTTCTCTCTTTTATCATCGTTATTTTCTTCAATATTATCACCGTCTTCGTCGTTCATGATTTTTTTTAATTTAATTAAAATTCTCACCAGTTACTATTGTATACGAAAAAATTAAATTAACATTAATGAAAAGCGTTTACAACTTCAGCACTGGCTAAAACGACAGTAAAACTGTCAAAAGTAACAGGATCATAATACCTCTCATACAATTCAACTGAACACCTAAGCCTTATCTTTTCCTTAGCATTAAAACTAATTTCATAATCATTATTAGAGTTTAGCATAGCAGAATTACATAATAATTCATCAGCTAACACAGAGTCTAAAATTCCATTAATTTTTATCGTAATATGTCTGCTTCCAGCAGAATCCAATACTTTTCTCCAGCCAAAAGAAGAAATATCTTTCACCTCTTCTCTATTATTACGCAAAGTAAACCTTAGGTTTCGTATATTATTTAACACAATAAAATTATTGTCATGATCTTTAATTTTTAGCTGTAATTTGCTCATTATCACCTCCTTTTATTAAAATATCAAAATTAATTGTTGAATGTAAAATTTCATCGTGCTGATCCATAGCACAATTACTTTCTAAAATGGCCTCATTATTAAAACCTTCAATGCTCTTAAGTATCAAGTTAATATGCCTTATAATGGCAAACATACTGTCTATATGATAAGTATATATGTCGCATGAAAATCTTGCCTTTGTAGCAAAATTGGACAGCATATGCAGGTTATTATAATTCACTACACGCAATCTCAGAACCTGTCTTGAAAGGGAATAAAGAAAAGAGTATGATGAGGTAAGCAAAAAATAGGAGGGTAAATTGTATCCAAGTGATATAAGTGACAAGGAATGGGAAATTTTAGAGCCCTATGTTGCACAAGGAGCGATAGGACGACCAAGAAAACATAACATCAGAACAATTATTAATGCAATAAGGTATATAATGAGGGGTGGTTGCCAGTGGAGAATGCTACCAAAGGATTTTCCCCCATGGAAAACGGTGTATGACTATTTTATCAGGTGGCGTAATAATGGAAAATTGAAAAAAATACATGACATGCTAGTAAAAGAGGTAAGAAAAATGGTTGGTAAAAATGAAACACCTTCAGTAGGTATAATTGACAGTCAATCAGTGAAAACGACTCAAAAAGGGGATCAAGAGGATATGATGCCGGTAAAAAAATAAAGGGTAGAAAACGCCATATTATTGTAGATACACTAGGTCTTGTAATTACTGCAGAGGTACACAGCGCAAGCATTCAGGATCGTGATGGTGCTACCAATCTTTTTATTCAAGCTAAATGCAAAGCTCCAACATTACGTAAGTTTTTTGCTGATCAAGGATACAAAGGTAAATTACAAAATCGATGTTTGTTGGAAACTGGATGTTTGCTAACGATTACCAAGAAATTGGTTGATACAGGATTTCAGGTTATTCCTAAACGTTGGATTGTAGAACGAACCTTTGCTTGGCTTTCCAATTTTAGACGCATGAGCAAGGATTACGAGCATTCTCCTCTTACTTCAAAAAACAATATCTTATTTAATATGATTACTTCTATGCTTACTAAATTAGCTGCTTAACTCCTTTCAAGACAGGTTCTAAGATCGGTGCCAAAAATTGCTCAAACCATCCATTAAAAATATCCATATTACAGTGGCCTTCAAATGTTAATGGAGCAACTATCTTTCTTCTACTTAAGGCTGCAACCATGCTGATTCGTTGAGTTTTTTTTCCAGATTTTAGGGCATAAAATCGCTGTCCTTTCTGGCAATACCCATATGGATAGTCCTCCGTGTTATCAATCCCAGACTCATCTATATACACTAAGTTTTCTGGTTCTTTTGTTGCTATAATTTTTAAGAATTCAGCACGTTTTTCTTCGTTCCTTTCCTTGTATCCATATGTCTTTTTTTGCGCGTAAATCCAATTTTTCTGAGAGCTCGGTGGATCGTTTGGATACTAACGTTGCCCCAAAGTTTAGCCATTTCCGACAGAGTTTTTCTACCGTGTTTTTTAGCAAATTCGATAAACTTATTCCAGTCGATAATTTTCTGATTGTAACCTCCATTACCGAGTTTTTTTGACTGAAAGTCGCCTGTTTCTTTTTTTCTTTGCTGCCACTCCCACAAAGTAGTTCGTCCAATTTTAAATCTTGCTGCCACTGCTTCTCTGCTTTCCCCTTCGTCTAGTGCTTCCATTGCTTTTTTTCTTAAATCATAACTATATGCTGCCGGCATCCAACCTCCTTATCGCCATCTATCCTTATCTTATCATATCCGGACTTCTGTGGAAAGAGCTATAACGCCACAAGTAGAAGAAAATTTTTCATTACGCCTCCTATAATTTCTGTTTCATGTTTGATTATCTATCGCTTTGATTAAATTTAAGTAAATGGTGAGGGTTCTAGTAAATTTGTCATCCTATCAGTTTATAAAAATTCCCGGATCTCAGTGTTATTCACTTGGACAACATTTATACAATTGTGGAATAATGGTGCTCCTTTAAGGAGCACCATTTAGCTAATGTTTTTCTGAAATTTTAGTGCCTAGTTGCATGTATTTGTTGTTGCATTCCATACTTTACCATCAGGGCAAGCAGTTGCACCATTTTTACAAATCACACCGCCTGGTACTATTTTTGAAACAACTACAGGCGCACCAAAAAACACAGCAGTAAATGCACCGAGTGCAAAAAGCGCTGGCCACGGCATTCTGCCAAATATTGCAAGCAATGCTGCACCAATTATTACTATTGTGATCATCGGTCCACCTATGCCGTGAGTATAGCCTACTATTTTGCATATTGTATTTGACGTTGCGTCATCAGTAACACTGCTAGCAAAAGCATTATCAAATGCAAAGAAGAGAATTAACGCCACTAGTAGAAGAAAATTTTTCATTATGCCTCCAATAATTTCTATGGCTTATTCACTACTTCACCGTTTTTACAAATCACACCTTCTGGTATTATTTTTGAAACGACTACAGGAGCGCCAAAAAACACAGCAGTAAATGCACCGAGTGCAAAAG
>NZ_LYUY01000011.1:0-21604 GCF_001675785.1 Wolbachia endosymbiont of Nomada ferruginata | reverse complement strand
TAAAGCCAACTCTCCACAGACTAATGGCATATGTGAAAGGTTTCATAGAACCATGCAAGATGAGTGTTACAATATCATCTTTAGAAAGAAAATCTACAGTTCTTTGGAAGATCTACAGATTGATGTTGATCATTGGTTGCGTTCTTATAATGAGACAAGACCTCACTCGGGTAAATATTGCTATGGCAAAACGCCTATGCAAACTTTTCTTGATAGCAAATATATTGCTTTTCAGAAAAATATTAGTAGCATTACACAAGAGCCTGATATTAGTTTTGACTACCTCAATTCTTCTGTCAGTTAATTCTTGTCTGTCAGATCAAATCTTGTCTTTTACAGAGCTACCTTTCTATAAAAGACCTATCGACTGTTGCAATTATAGGCGTAAACAAGAATGATAAAAGAGTACGGGATTGAGTAACTATGTACACTTCTGCTGGCATACCAGGGTATAGGTATACGTTTTTAAACTGAGCAAGCTCTGGTTTTGGTATCACTACACGTACTGAATAATAACGCCCTAGCCTTGGATCATCAAGGGCATCGGGAGAAATATTGCTTACTATACCATTAATTAAACTTAAACGACGTGCACTGTAAGCACTTAAACGAACTTTAACCTTTAGCCCTTCTAGCCCATCAATAGAGACTATGTTGCTATCTTTCTTTTGTGCTGACAGTATCTCTTCTATGTTTCTGGTCTGAATTTTAGCATCTATTATTAGGTCATCATCCGATGGCACTACGCTCATGATCGGAACTCCAGATTGTATAACACCACCTTCAGTATGGTATCTTATATCTGTGACTATCCCATCTTGAGGCGATTTAATTATTGTACGTGCTAATGAATCTTCAGCAACCATCAGTCTCTCTTTCAAGTCTGCAATAGACGTACTAACTTCCTTAAGTTCAGCGTTTGCTCTTTCTTGAGAATCATTTCTCACGTTTATAATTTCTAATTCGTTCTCTCCAATTTTTTGCTGCACTTGAGATATTGCAGAACGGTAATGTCCAACTCTGCCTTCAATTTCAGCAAACTGCTTTTCTAAAGCTAAAATGTGTGGTTTGCTTATATGGCCACTATCAAGTAATTGTCTTTTTGTTTCCAACTCCTCAGTTATCAAGTCATATTGCTTATGAGCTGCATTTAGTTGAAAGTTTAGCCCCGCTAATTCATCATTTAACTGCTTTATACGTTGTTGCAGTATGTCTGTTTTTCCCAATATGCTCTTTCTCTGAGAGTTGAACAACTTTACTTGATTCTTTATCGCTTTATTTACAAGTTCATCGTGAGATAATTTTTTAACCTCATCAGGAAACTCGAGCGTGTCCAAATCTACTCTGATTGCAAGAAGCCTTGCTTCTGTTGCTAAAAATGATAAGAGCTTCTCTTTGATGATACTTAAATTCGCCTTCTCGTTAACATCACTCAACAAAACTAGAGGCTCATCTTTTTTAACTGCTTGACCCTCTTTTACTAAAATTTTGCTTATTATTCCTCCGCCCAAGTGTTGAACTATTTTTCTATTTGAAGATACAATAACTTCTCCACTTGCATGCACCGCACCGTCAATTGGAGCTATAGCCGACCAAATACCACCTATCCCAAAAAAGATGAGTATTACTACCAGACCAAAAAATAGTGGTCCCCATGTTACTTTCAGGACTTCATTTACGTTATTACTTTCGCGTTTTAAAATAAAATTTATCATCGCATCAATCAATGCGAACGTCTTATCTAAAAACTTTGGGTACTTCTTCTTTTTATTTTTTGCTCCTTGCATATTTATATTATCACTATGGCCAATCAGGCCTGTCAAAGAAAATCCAGTGCTAAGCTTTTTCAACTTACTTATCATAATACTACTGTGAATTTGTGTTAACTCAAGATAACACACAAAAACAAAGAATCTATAATTTAAGCATTCCATTTAGACTGTAGAACACCAGAATAAACTATTTAGTAACAATTCCTGCATCAACTATGTTTTTAAAATTTTTTGATGTTTAACTTTATTATAACTTTTCCTTTATTTTGTGAATATCTGAGTTACTTATATTATGTAAGAAATCTATTGCCAACTAGTCAATATTCTGTTAGGAATTAAGATAATATAAAGTTATTATGTTTGGATTGGAAAGCAGAAAGTTCCTGATCACTGGCGCATCAGGCGGAATAGGGCAAGCAATTGTAAAAATTATGCACAAAGCCGGAGCAACTTTATGTATTTCTGGCACAAAAAAAGAAGTGCTCGAAGAAGTTGCTAAACAATATGAAAAAAACATGCATGTACTCCCTTGTGATTTATCAAATGCTGAGGAAGTAAATCAACTAATAAATAGAGCAAGTGAGCTGATGGAAGGCTTTGACGGGCTCGTATGCAATGCGGGTATTACGCGAGACAGTTTATTATTGAGAATGACAGATGAAGCATGGCAAAAAGTAATTGATATTAACTTGAGCTCTACATTTAAGCTGAGTAGAGAAGCATGCAGAAAACTAATTAAGAATAATTGGGGAAGAATTATAAATATTTCCTCAATAATAGGGCTGACAGGAAACGCCGGGCAAGCAAATTATGCGGCGTCTAAAGCTGGAATAATAGCTATGAGCAAATCCATAGCAAAAGAAGTTGCAAGTCGTAATATAACAGTAAATTGTATTGCTCCTGGGTTTATAGATACTAAAATGACTGAAGTTTTAAATGAAGTGCAAAAGGGAAAAATATTAGATAATATTCCAATGAAAAGAATGGGAACAGGGGAAGAAATAGCAGCAGGGGTCTTGTTTTTAGCAAGTGATGAAGCAAAATATATAACAGGGCATGTGCTCAATATTAATGGTGGGTTATTTATGTAGCAACACTTATGTATGGACAAATTATAATTTTTACTTTAAAACAAAAATATGTGTAGGTTTAGGTTTACGTTAATTTATTATTTAGAGGCAAAAAAATGAGCTCTATAATGGAATTTTTTAGTGTTTTTTGCGTAGTATTGCTTTTCTCTTTCTCAGGTTATGCAGCTGACCCTGATATGGATGACACAACTAAAGTAATATGCAATATTATTGGTTATGTTTGGGGGATAGGCGGTCCACTTATGACGGTAGTAATAATTGGTGCAGCTTTGCTTGCAATATTTGGCAGGATGCCGTGGCCAGCCCTCTTTGCTCTTGGCGTGTTCTGTGGTGTATTTTTTGGCGCTAAAACTATCATAACGAAAATTATGCCCAACGTAAGCGATGAAGCAAAAACTATGTTGGAAAAGTGTGGACAAAAATAATCCAAAAAGTGCAGAAATGCTTTTTTGTTATCCATTAAACCGCTTCATATCTTCAACTTGCAACAAATAAGGGCTATCTTTTGGTAGAGTTTTAACAGCTAGCTCAGCATATTTTGTAAATTGCTTTAAATCACCTTCAATACAAGCCTTTTTTGTCAAGGCAAAATAATGCATTGCCGTATCAGCTTCACATTTATATGCAATGCTTAAATATTTCCAGACAAAAGCGTTATTTGGTTCTACATTCAAAATCTGCTCCAGGTAAAAAATCGCCTTTTTTGCATCACCGTGTAATAATAAAGTATGAGATAATGCAAGTTTCACTAAATAACTGTTTTTCTCAGATAAATACCTAAGCGATTCCTCATACATTTTTATTGCTTCACTTAAATTTCCGGCCTTGTATAGCATTTCTGCTTTTAATTCATATAGGTATGGATCACTGTGTGACTCTTGAATCAATGAATTAACTTTAGCAATAGCCTCTTCTATCTTTCCTTGCCTATAGCAAACTATAGCATTTACATACTCAGAATTATTTTCATATTTATTAGATAACACATGAATAGGAGCAAAGAAAGAGTCTAGCTTGGCAACCACACGCTCAAACTTTAGTAACTTATCCGCAAAAATTGGTTTTACGTTGTTTTTAACCTTATAATTTTGTACAGCAAATATACGTTTCTCACTAAGTGGGTGAGTGCGGAAATATTCCTCGGTGTTCTCATGCTCAATACTTTTAAAATAATCAAAAATCTCTTTCATACCTGAATTATCATAGCCAGATTCATCAAGATACCTTAAAGCATAGCTATCTGCTACACTTTCTTGCTCTTGAGAATAGTTAAAAAATAGCCTTGAACTAAACGCTACACCACTAAGCAAAATTGCACCAGCAACCTGAGGGTTAATGATAATACTAGAAACTAATCCTACCATATAACTAATCATTGCTATCGATTGAAAATAACCCATAGCACTACTCATTTGCAATATATGACCAGCAGATATGTGAGCAATCTCATGTGCTAATATACCAAGCAGGACATAAGGTTTAGCCGAATATTGTAAAAGTCCTAAATGAATGAAAATACTGTTATTGTTAATTACAAAAGCATTAATCGAATTGTCATTAATTATAAAAACTTTTATTTGCTCATGATCAATATCCGCAGCAGAAAATAAAGGTTGCGCTAGCTCTTTCACTATTGCTTCCACTTCACTATCTCTAATAATGTTAATAGAGTAAGCATTATTATAATATGCAAAAAAGAACAATAAGGTCAAAAACTTAGCAACTCTAAACATGAAAATTCTGTGCTTGTATAATTTATAGAAATTCTATATTTTAACACTTAAATTATACAAATTTATAAACGCTAGTTTAAATTTTTAACGTAACTGATAAGTTTGTCGATGGTAGTTAACTTAATTTTATGTTGTTCAGCAAATTTAAGTAACTGAGGTAAGCGCATCATAGAGCCATCATCATTCACTAATTCACAAATAACTGCTGAATGATCAAACCCTACTAACTTCGCCATTTCAACACTCGCTTCAGTATGACCAGCACGTTGTGCCACCCCACCTTTATGTGCAATTACAGGAAAAACATGACCTGGAGTTATGATGTCATCCTGAGTACCATCCTTGTTGATAGCAGCATGTATAGTTTTCGTTCTATCCTCTGCTGAAACACCGGTTGTAATGCCATAACGTGCATCAATTGATGTAGTAAATGCGGTATGATTTTCACCAATATTTTTCTTTTCCATGAAATTAAGGCCCAACCTTTTCATGTGAAATTTAGTCATTGCTAAGCAAACAACCCCTGTACCGTACCTAACCATAAAAGCCATATGTTCCGGCTTTATTTTCTCAGCTAAGACAATCAAATCGCCTTCATTTTCTCTATTTTCATCATCAACTAAAATGAATAATTTACCGGAACGAGCATCCTCTAATACATCTTCCACAGAAGAAATACCTGGTAGACTCATTGAAGCATAAGTGGCCTGTACCATAATAATTTACTTAAATTCAATCTTAACTATTTTATACAATTTCTCTCCATTTGGCACTGTCACTTCCACATATTCACCGACTTTTTTGCCGATTAAGGCACTCCCAAGTGGTGAACTAGTAGATATTAACTGCTTTGAAACATCAGCTTCATATTCGCCTACAACCTTATAAACATATTCCACTTCACCGTTATTATCACTTAACATGCTTAATGTCACAATTGCACCAAACATTACTGAATCACCAGACAAATTTTTTACTTCTATTACTTCCGCATGTGAGAGCTTACTTTCTATCTCCATTATACGGCCTTCAATAAAACCTAACCTTTCCCGTGCTGCATGATACTCTGCGTTTTCAGACAAATCACCTTGATCACGAGCATCAGAAATAGCCTGTATCACAGAAGGTTTTTCTTCCTTTAATTTTTCAAGTTCGGCTTGCATATTCTCAAAACCTTCACTCGTTATAGGAAATTTATTAATAATGGATGAAGCCATAATCACCACCTAAACGCAATTAAATTGAGTAACGAAATTACTCACAATGTTAAAAATATCACCTTTTATATCATCACTCATGTCATTTGACAACTTTTTTAAAACCCCAGGATGCACAGTATGAAAATAATTAATAAGATCATGTTCAAATTTATTAATGTAACTTATTTGTATTTTACTTAACTGATTATATAGGTTAGAAAAAATATACATCAGCACTACTTGCTCTTCTATTGACATAGATAAATGTTGTTTTTGCTTTAATAACTCGACAAGATATTTACCCTTATTCAAGGATAATTGAACACTAGCATCAAGATCAGAACCAAATTTTGCGAAATCTTCTAATTCTCTATACTGAGCTAAGCTTAGCTTTATAGAACCAGCAACTTTCTTCACAGACTTTAGTTGTGCAGCAGAACCAACCCGTGAAACTGACAAACCTATATTTACTGCAGGTCGAAATCCTTTATAAAATAATTCAGACTCAAGAAAGATCTGCCCATCGGTAATTGAAATAACATTTGTTGGCACATATGCAGATACATCACCAGCTTGAGTTTCGACAATTGGCAAAGCAGTTAAAGAACCCTGCCCTTTTTTATCAGACATTTTAGCAGCTCTTTCAAGCAAGCGAGAATGTACATAGAATATATCTCCAGGGTAAGCTTCACGACCAGGAGGACGTCTGAGCAATAAAGACATCTGCCTATATGCCACAGCATGCTTAGATAAATCATCATATATAATCAAACAATGCATTCCTTTGTCACGGAAAAATTCCCCAATAGTGCAACCAGCATAAGGTGCTAAAAATTGCATAGGCGCGCAGTCAGATGCACTAGCCACAACTACAGTTGTATACTCTAATGCTCCGCTTTCTTTCAGCTTATTTACCACTTTTGCTACTGTTGAAATTTTTTGCCCAATAGCAACATAAACACAGTAAACTTTTTGATTTTCGTTTACCTCATCGTTAATCTTCTTCTGATTGATAATAGTATCAAGCGCAATAGTAGTTTTACCAATTTGTCTATCACCAATAATTAATTCACGCTGCCCTCTACCTATTGGAATTAGCAAATCTATAATTTTAATTCCTGTTTGCAGTGGCTCATGCACAGACTTACGATCAATAATGCCTGGCGCTTTAGATTCTATATCCATTCTGTTTTTGGCTCTAATTTCCCCACCGTCGTCCATAGGATGGCCCAACGCATTTACAACTCTCCCTAACAATTCATGCCCTACAGGCACCTGCACAACATCACCACTACATTTTACAACGTCCCCTTCTTTCACATCACGGTCATTACCAAGCACAACTATTCCAGCCGTATCATGATCTAAATCGAGAACTATTCCTTCTACACCACTTGCAAAAAATACCTTTTCACCGAATTTTGCTTTTTCCAGCCCATAAACCAATGCGATACCATCTGTTACTGAAATTACTTCACCTATATTTTCCCGCTTTATAGGATTATCAAACGTCTCAACTTTTTCCCTTATTACACTTGCTATCTCAGAAACATTCATACTGTTCTTCATACAAAATTCCTTACTTTTAATATTTCCATTTTACTTAAGTCAACTAACCTATCCAAGTAACTTTTTAGCGAAGCATCGATCAAATTAAAACCATACCTAACTACGAAGCCACCTAGTATAGAAGGGTCAACCACATTGCTTACTTTTATTATTTTACCAAGAAAGCTCAAAGATTCAGTAATTATTTTTATATCAGATTCCTTTAAAGTTTCTGCTGACTTTATAGTAATTTCGAATTCATTTTCATTTTCTCTTGCAAGACTTAAGAATTTTTCTAATATAAGGATCAATAAACTAGAGCGTTTATTTGCAAATATAACCATAATAAATTTTACTAAATTCTCACTCAAGTGCTCATTTATAGAAAGCATCACTTCTTTTTTGTGTGCAAAAGAAATCATAGGATGAGATAGGTACACAAAAACATCACGTTGATCCTTAAAAAAAGCCAACAAAAATTCTACTTCTTTCCTTATAATACCTAACCTGCTTCCTGAGACATGAAATAGCACTCTAGCGTAAGATGAAACTAAATTATTGTATTGGGTCTTTTTCATATTAAATCCAGTAAATCTAAATTAATTCAGCTACAAATCTTTCATTCTTCAATCCAAGCATTTTTTATATAAACAGGTCTTCTCTTTAAGGAAAGAAAATATAAATCATATCTGACTGAATAATCTAAAAAACTAAGGTTTTTACTTAAGAAATACTTAGAAGAATTTATAATAGACTGACATTGAAGATGAGATATCGGTATTTCTTTTCCAAGTAAACTTGTTTTAACTTCTATAAAAATCAGCTCCTTTTTTTTAGATACAATTAAGTCAATTTCACCGAACTTGCAACGGTAACGGCGTTTTATAACATTATACCATTTCAGTTTTAAATATACTAAAACTAATAACTCGCCAAAGTAACCTACTTACCACAAGAAGAACAATTATGATAACAATTAACTTTGTGTAACTACTTTGCCTCCTTCTTTATTTTTACTATAAACCTTACCTCTTGCTGCAATATCCCTATCAACCAGTTCTATCACTGCCATTGAAGCGCAATCACCCTTTCGAGTGCTAAATTTTATTATTCTAGAATACCCACCTTTACGATCTTGATAACGGCTGGCTAAGACGTTTAATAACTTATCAACTGCTAACTTACTATTATGAAGGCGTGAAAGCAAAAGTCTTCTACCATGTAAAGTATTCTTATTCTTAGCAATTGTAATAAACTTTTCGACATATGGACGAAGTTCCTTAGCTTTTGGTAAAGTAGTTACAATCTGCTCATGGTTAATTAATGAGATAGATAGATTCTTTAACGTCGATAATCTATGTTCAGTACAACGAGATAGTTTACGTTTTTTTATTCCATGTTTCATATATCACCTAATCTTCATCAGTATGTTGTTTAGCCAACTCATCTATATCCTTAGGTGGCCAGTTTAGCACATTCATACCCAAAGACAAGCCAAAATTAGTCAAAACTGCCTTAATCTCATTCAAAGACTTTCTGCCAAAATTAGCAGTTCTTAACATTTCACCTTCTGTCTTTTGCACAAGATCACCTATATAAGTGATGTTTTCGTTTTTCAGACAGTTATGAGACCTGACAGATAATTCCATTTCATCTACCTTACGCAATAAGACAGGGTCATAACCCAAATCTTTAGCACCACTAGACGAAGAAACCTGCGATTTTTTATAACTTACATCAGAACTAATAAAGGGCTGAAGTTGCTCCTGTAATATTCTTGCAGCAGAGTCAACAGCTTGACTCGTAGAAATTGTACCATCAGTTTCAATTGACAATATCAGCTTATCCTTATCAGTCACTTGGCCAACACGACTGTTCTCTACCCTGTACGAAACCCTGTTGACAGGGCTATACAAAGCATTAACTGGAATAAAACCAATTAAATCCTGTTCACTCATAAGCTTCAAAAGTTCATTTTCTTTATATTTAGTTACAAGAAGATAACCTTTTCCGCTAGCCACATATATGGTCATGTTAAGCTCCACATTTTGCCCCAGCGTACATATTAACAAATCTTTATTAACAATAGAGCATTGATCATCAGTTTCTATCATCCCAGCTAATACCTGGCAAGGCCCTTTAGCGTTTAAATTTAAGCATTTATTAGAAGCACCATTTAATTTACACCTCAACATACCCATATTTAATACTATATCAGTTACGTCTTCTCTCACCCCTTGAATTGAAGTGAACTCATGAGTTACACCTTCAATTTTTATTCCATAAACAGCACTACCTTTAAGAGAAGATAACATTACACGTCTTAATGCATTGCCTAATGTTAAAGCAAAACCACTTTCCAACGGTTCTAGCACTATATCACTTTTTTCACTTGAATCATCTGATATTACCTTAACTGAACTAGGTTTAATCAATTTATCTAAATTGCTACAGAGAGAAACATCATTATTATAATACATAAAACAACCTTTTCAAATATCCTATACTCTTCTTTTTTTTCTTAACCTGCACCCATTATGAGGAATTGCGGTTTTATCTGCAATTGAAGTCACAGTCAACCCACAGCTCTGAAGTGCTTTAACCGCAGCTTCGGTACCAAAGCCAGGACCGCGAATTATTACAGAGACAACCTTCATACCAAATCTCTCCATTGCGTTCTTCGCAGCAGACTCCGCAGCCTTACCTGCAGCATAAGGTGTGGATTTTCTCGAACCTGAAAAACCACATGCACCCACAGAAGTTTGACATAGCGTATTACCATGAACGTCAGTTACATTTACAAAAGTATTATTAAAAGTTGCACGAATATGGACAACACCAGTAATAAACTCCTTCTTACTCTTACCAACCGTTTTGACTTTTTTCATTAAAACTCACAATAATAATAAATTTTATTTTTTCCCAGCAATAGGCAACCGAGATCTACCTTTACGAGTCTTAGCATTAGTATGAGTCCTTTGCCCTCTCACAGGTAAACCTTTTCTATGTCTCACCCCTCTATAGCATCCCATTTCCACTAAAGATTTTATGTTCATAGCCACTTCTTTTCTGAGCTCACCTTCTATAACATAATTTTGTCTAATGAAACCGCTGATCTTTTCTATATCTTCATCTCGTAATTCTGAAACACGTTTGCGCTTATCAACTTCGCAAGCGTGACAAATTACATTCGCAGTAGCAATACCTATACCATATATATAAGTTAATGCAAAAGGAACACATTTCCTCACTGGAATATTTATGCCTGCAATACGTGCCACTGGTACCTCGATACTTTATTAATAACAACTCTTAATTTATACCATAAAACAACTCAGAGTCAAACCAAATTACAAGAAATTTTACTTTCAATCTCTTGCGTTACCTCATCAACACTCAAATTAGCGTCAATTGTTAATAATTTGCCTTTATAATATTCGCGTAAACCTTTCATTTGAAGGTGATATTCACTTATTCTCTTATTAATTGCAGACATATCAGCATCATCAATTCTTTTCTCTAACCTCGTACTTTTACATTTAGCACAAGTAGTACTCTTAAAAGAAGATACACTATATATGCTTTTACAGTCCAAACACGCGAGACGATTTTTTAACCTATCGATTGCAATATTATCGTCAAGCTGCAGCTCAACTACAATGTCAACATCCCTATTATATTTTTCTTGCAAAACTTGAGTCAAAAAATGAGCCTGGTTTAAATTTCTCGGAAAACCATCTAATAAGCAATTATCATCCACTAATGCAAGCTGGTCACGTAATAATCCACATATAATTTCATCTTGAATTAAATTACCAGATTCCACGGTACCCTTTATTTTTTTACCTAACTCACTACTGCTAGATATAATATTCCTTAATAAATCCCCTACTGAAATTAATTTTAAATTATATTTTGCTATTAACAAGCTTGACTGAGTACCTTTACCAGAACCTGGAGGACCAAAAATCGTAATGATCATCTTACTTTCCTCGTTTTAGACTCATATTTCTTTATCCAGTTGTCGTACCTATTTGAAAAAATATAAGATTGTATTTGCATAATAGTATCAGTAATAACGTTCACTATAATCAGTAAGCTCGTCCCACCAAAAATAAATGGTATATCATAATAATATCTCATAACTTCAGGTACAGTACATATGACTACCAAATACGCAGAGCCAATGAATGTCAACTTAAAAACTATATCTTGAAGGTAATCAGAAGTATGTTTCCCAGGCCTTCTACCAGGTATAAAACCACCATTTTTTTTAAGAAAATCTGCGTTTTCCTCTGGATTAAATATAAAATTGGTATAGAAAAAATTAAAAAATACTATCAGCACCAAATAGGCTACAATATATACTACTTTATTTGCCATAAAGTAATTCAAAATAAAATCAGAAAAAGCGTGCCCCTTATAGAAATTTGCAATTGAAATAGGTGTCAATAAAATTGCATTAGCAAAAATGGTTGGTACTACACCAGATAAATTAATCTTCAATGGAATATAAGTAAAATCGTCATTATGTAATCTTTTAAATTGCTTTTTAGGATGTTGAACAATAACCTTTCTATAAGAAGACTCTACAAAAATGACTAAGAGTAGCAGCAAAAAAAACAATACCAAAACAAAAAGGATAATAAATAACGATACGCTACTGTTTTTATTTAACGTTAACAAAGATGACAAAGCGCTGTGTAACTCTGATATTATACCCGTGAAAATGATTAATGAGATACCATTGCCTATACCGCTAGCGCTGATTCGTTCACCAAGCCATATTAAAAGCATAGTTCCACCTAAAAGGCTGAAAACACCTATTGTACGAAACATAACACCAGGTTCGATTACAACCAATACCCCTTCCCTATTCATCCCTTCCAATCCAACCAAAATTGGAATTGATTGAAATACACAAATTACTATGGTCAGATAGCGTATATAAGAATTCATCTTTCTACGGCCTGACTCTCCATCATTCTTAACTTCCTTCATTCCTTTAATCGCAGAAGAAAGTAACTGAATAATGATAGAAGCCATTATATATGGCATAACGTTCAATGCTAGAATTGTCATTCTAGCCAATGCACCACCAGAAAATAAATTAAATACTCCAAAAACGCCTGAGCCATCTTTGGGAAATATATCATTAATTACATCAAGATTAATTCCAGGAATAGGCACATAAGTACCCAAGCGATAGCAAATTAAAGCTATTAGCGTAAAAAATATACGCTTTAATAAATCGCCTTTATATAACAACGTAGGATCCAAGCTATTAAATGCTGATTTATTGCCCATGACTTACGATAGTATTTCCACACTACCACCAACTGAAGCTACAGATTTTTTTGCAGCTTCTGACGCAAAATCAACATGAAACACAAATTTTTCGCTCAACTTACCTTTATTAAGAAGTTTAATTTTATCCTTAATAGACTTTATAAAACCTAATTTATACAGCCTCTCCTTATCTATAACAGAGTCTTTCACTATTTTTTTAGCTTCCATTAAGCGCTGTATATCGCCAACATTAATTATAGAGTATATGCTCCTACGTATAGGCTTAAAACCTCTTTTAGGCAAACGAGTATATATAGACTGTTGTCCACCCTCAAAACCATTTATAGAAACTCCACTTCTAGCCTTCTGCCCTTTATGCCCTCTACCGGATGTTTTACCTTTACCACAACCGATACCTCTACCCAGCAACTTAGGCTTCTTTTTCTTAGATAATTTAGTAAATATAGAGTTTAATTTTACAGCATTATTCATACTTTACCTGTTTCCAACTATCTCGCTAATCTTTTTGCCTCTTTTGCTTGCTACCTGACGAGGAGATAACATACTATCAAAAGCCTTAAACACCGCACATATAACGTTATGAGGATTATTTGATCTAGTGGATTTAGCTACCACATCCTTTATACCTAACACCTCAAAAACTGATCTAATCGCTCCACCAGCAATAATACCTGTTCCGGCTCTTGCGGTTCTTAAAACTATCTCACCAGAACAAAATTTAGCTTTAATATCATGATGCAAAGTTCTACCTTCACGCAAGTACACTCTAATCATTGATTTCTTTGCAGCATTTACAGCTTTGACTCTTGCTTCAGCAACTTCTGCGTGCTTACCTATTCCACACCCTACCCTACCCTTCTCATCGCCAACAACAACCAAAATTGAAAATGAAAATCTTCTACCACCTTTGGTAACCGTTGTCACTCTTCGTACCGAAACTAAAAGCTCTGATAAATCATTATTATTTTGTAAATTCTTTATAGCCATATTCAAAACCTTCTAAAATTCAAATCCAGAACTTCTTAAAGCCTCAGCAAATTGAGAAACTAATCCTGTGTATTTATACGCTCCACGATCAAACGTAAGCTGCTGCTCTAATTTCATGCCAGACAGACGCTCAACCATTAAAGAAGAAACCTGTTTTATAGTTTCAGCGTTGACTTTCCCTTTACATACATCCTTAATTTTAGCATCCAAAGTAGAAGCTGAAGTGAGAGTTATTCCTTTTACATCATTAATTAACTGGACATAAAAATGCCTATTAGATTTAAATATGGATATACGTAAACGTTCAGCGCTCTTGTCAAGCTTCGCTCCATTACGTAACTTCCTTTTTTCAGAATTACTTAAAAAATTATACGATCTTTTCATTTTTATTACTTCTTTTTACTTACAACCTTACGCAGCATAAATTTGCCTTTTATTACAACACCCTTACCTTTATAAGGATCATATTTTCTAATTTTGCATATATCAGACGCCACCATATAGACCTTCTGCTTATCCATACCACTAACTACTAAGTGAGTTGGCTTTATGCACTTAATCTCAACATCTTTAGGCACTTTATATTTAACATTATGGCTATAACCAAGATACAAAGTCAAATACTTACCATCACACTCTGCCTTATATCCCACACCGTTAATCTCAAGATTAACAGAAAAACCATCAACCATGCCGTTAATGATATTATTAATATTACTCCTATAAGTGCCCCACATAGGCTTTATTTTATCATAATTATCTTTATCTTGATCAACAGAAAGCAATAGCTGATTATCAATAATCTGACACACAACATCCCTGATCAAGCTAACTTCCTTTTCAGCCTTAGCACTCTTTATTAACATACTACCATTATTATATTCAACTGAAACACCAGCAGGAATATTGATAGGAGCAGCACCTATACGAGACATGAATTTCTCCTATTATTTAAAACACACGACACAAAACTTCTCCACCAACCTTTAACTTATGTGCATTATAATCAGTCATCACTCCTTTGGGTGTCGATATAATAAAAATACCAAGACCATTATATGCTTTAGAAATGTCCTTATACTTAGAATAACGACGACAACCAGGCTTTGACACCCTAACTATGTCACTAATTACAGGTGACTTCTCATAATACTTCAATTTTACAATGAAAGAAGGTAAATTATCTACAACTTGCTTTTCATAATCAAGGATATACCCTTCCTCTTTTAAAATCTCCAATATAGAAGAATTCATCTTAGAAAATAGTACCCTTGTTGCCCTATGCATTGCCAATTGAGCATTACGTATCCTTGTTAAAAAATCACCAATACTATCAGATAACGCCACAATATACTCCTTATATTATATTTACCAACTAGACTTTGTAACTCCTGGAATTTGCCCAAAAGAACATAAATCACGCAAAACAATTCTACATAAACCAAATTTTCTATATACTCCTCTTGGTCTCCCAGTTAAAGCACACCTATTTCTAATTTTGGTTTTAGAAGAATTTCTAGGCAATTTTTTAATTAATTTATTTTGAGCTGTAAACCTTTCTACAATAGACAAATTCTTATTATTTATTATAGATTTCAATTTTTCTCTTTTTTCTTTATATTGATCGCACAACTTTATTCTGCGAAGATTTCTTTCTATCATAGATTTTTTTGCCATATATTTCTCCTCTTAATTAATCAAAAAAAGGAAATTTAAGAGCCAGTAATAATTCCTTTGCTTCCTTATCACTAACTGCACTTGTTATAATATTAATATCCATACCTCTAATTTTACTTATTTTATCATAGTCTATTTCTAAAAACGAGATATGTTCCTTTATACCAAAGGAAAAATTACCATTACCGTCAAATTGCTTCACACTAAATCCTCTAAAATCTTTTTCCCTTGGCAAAGCAATATATATCAATCTTTCTAAAAACTCATACATTTTATCTCTACGCAAAGTTACTTTGCAACCTACTGTAGCACCTTTTCTGATCTTGAAGCCAGAAATAGATTTTTTTGCAAAAGTTGATAAAGGCTTCTGCCCAGCAATCAAATATAGGCTATCAAGTGGTTCATTTATTGCTTTACTATCTGTAGCAGCATCTCCAACGCCCATATTGATACACACCTTGACAAGTTTAGGCACTTGCATTATATTGCCGTAATTAAACTTATCCTTCAAGGACTTTACTATGCTATCTTTATACAATTCTTTAAACATATCAACCTAATCTATCACTTCTCCAGAAACTTTTGCAAAACGCACTTTTCTACCGTCTATAACCTTAAACCCCACTTTAGTTGGAGTTTTATATTTAGGGTCCAATGTTGCAACGTTGGATATATCAATAGCTAACTCTTTATTTAATATACCACCACTACTACCAGCTTTTGGTTTAGTATGTCTCTTATGCACATTCACTCCAGAAACAATTACTTTCTTTTTAGCATCACGTGCTATAACTTTGATTACCTTACCAATTTTTCCCTTATCTCTACCAGTTAAAACTATAACGTCGTCACCACTTTTTATTTTAGCACTCATTATAAAACCTCAACAGCTAATGACATTATCTTCATAAAAGAACCAGATGATAACTTTTTTACCGGACCAAACACCCGAGTGCCAAGTGGTTCACCTTGATCATTAATCAAAACTACAGCATTGCTAGAAAAACGAATTACAGAACCATCAGATTTTCTAATAGGGCTTTTCACCCTCACCACAACTGCTCTATATACTTTTCCCTTCTCAACCTTCCCTCTTGGAGTAATAGATTTAGTAGATACAATAACTGTGTCACCTATAGATGCAGATTTTCTACCACCCAATAAACCAATACAAAGCACTGCACGCGCACCAGAATTATCAGCTACTTCCAATAATGTATTTTTTTGAATCATGTAAATATCCTATTCAATGTGAGCTATTAACAACAACCCATTTTTTAGTAGTAGAAATAGGCTTGTGTTCTTGTATTAAAACCTTGTCCCCTTCTTTACAACTATTATTCTCATCATGTGCTGTATACTTCTTGTATTTTTTTATAACCTTTTTATACAGCTCATCCTTATACACTTGTAATACCGAAACCTTTACAGTCTTATCACACTCAGCCTTAGTTACAGTACCACAAAAAACCTTTTTAGGCATTCTTTTCCTCTCTTCTTCTTTTATTTAATGTAGTTAGAATACGAGCTATGCTCTTTTTTATTAAGCTAAAACGCGAAATATTGTTGCACTGGCCCAGCTTTTTTTGAAAAACCAAATTAACAAACTCTTTTCTCAAATTCACAAGAATTTCATGCAATTCTTGCGAGGACCTCGATTCAATGTCAGCTATATCCATTGCAACTCCATTTAATTATGATTAGATACAAATTTACACTTCATAGGAAGCTTAGCAGTTGCCTTTTCAAGCGCCAATCTTGCTAAATGCATGGGAACATCACTGCTAATTTCAAACAACATTCTACCGGGCTTAGCTTTAAATACCCAAAACTCAACACTACCTTTCCCTTTACCCATACGCACATCCGCCGGCTTTTTACTAACAGGGGTATCAGGAAAAATTCTTATCCACACTTTACCAGAGCGTTTTAATGTTCTAGATATTACACGCCTTGCAGTTTCAATATGCTTAGATTGAATCCTACCTACTTCTATAGCCTTTAGACCATAATCTCCAAAAGATAATGTGCTACCACCTTTCGTGTTACCCTTAATTCGTCCTTTAAATACTTTTTTATATTTACTTTTTTTAGGAACAAACATTTCAATATACCTAATTAGTTACCAATATAAACCCAGACCTTAACTCCTATGATGCCATATATAGTTTTTGCTTCAGCAAAAGCATAATCTATATTAGCACGTAAAGTATGCAAAGGCAAACGGCCTTCTTTATACCACTCAGTACGAGCTATCTCAGCTCCGCCAAGGCGCCCAGAACAACTTACTTTAATACCTCTAGCACCCATCCTCAAACAACTTTGAATAGCTTTTTTCATCGCTCTTCTAAATGAAACCCTTTTTTCTAACTGCTGTGCAATGCTGTTTGATATTAAAACTGCATCTATTTCAGACCTTTTAACCCCTACTACATTCACTTCCACATTATTTTTTACTTTTTCAGCTATCTTTTGCTTTATCTTCTCAATATCCGAGCCTTTCTTACCTATTATCACTCCAGGTCTAGAAGAATGTATTATTACAGATACCAAATCGATCGTACGCTCTATAATTACTTTAGAAACACCAGCATGCTTAAAAGATTCATTTATATAACTGCGAATAGATAAATCTTGATGCAACCCTTGTTTATAACCCTTCTCAGCATACCAAATAGATGACCAAGTATTAATTATTTTTAACCTAAATCCTTTAGGATTAACGTTTCCCATATTTTTGCACTTTCCTTATTAATTTTCTATTTTTATGAATCATATAATTTCCCCCAATTTTACAGTTATATTACTATAACGTTTACTAACTCTATTAGCTCTACCCATAGCTTTTGGACATACCCTACGCAAAGTAAGAGACTTACCTATTAAAATTTCTTTTATATATAAATTATCGATATCCAATCCATAATTTTGAGCATTAGCAATCGCAGAATTTAATACCTTCCTTATAAGACCTGCAGCTTTCTTTTCACAAAATCTTAATTGCACAGTGGCAAAAAAAACTTTTTTATTACGTACTAAACCAGCAACCAAATTCAATTTACGAGGAGTTGATTTTAAAACCCTAGAACCAGCTTTAACTATTACATCTCTGTTTTTCATATCAATTACCTTCTTGTCGCCTTTTTATCACCACTATGCCCAGTAAATTTACGAGTGGGTGAAAACTCACCAAACTTATGACCTATCATATTCTGATCATTAACATTCACAGGAATGTAATCCTTACCATTATAAACAGCAAACTTTAAACCTAAACAATTAGGAAGAATTACAGAAGCCCTGGAATGAACTTTTATAGCCATGTTAACAAACCCCTTGTTTAAAGCATTATTCACCGACTTTAATATAGAAGGATGACAAAAAGGAGGCTTCCATGCAGATCTACTCATAAACTAACCTTTCAACTGTTTTATATACTTATCACTAGATTTATTTCTCTTCCGAGTTTTCTTTCCTTTTGTTGCAACACCCCAAGGAGTAACAGGATGACGACCACCAGAGGTTTTTCCTTCCCCGCCCCCATGAGGATGGTCAACCGGATTCATTGCAACTCCACGTACAGTAGGTCTAATCCCAAGCCACCTACTTCTCCCAGCTTTACCCAACTTTCTATTCTTATGGTCAGGGTTAGATACTACACCAATAGTAGCCTTGCAAGAAGATAAAATCAACCTAATTTGACCAGACCTGAGTCGTAATAAAACATATGGGCCATCACGACCAACGATTTGTGCATAACAACCAGCAGCTCTAGCAATCGCAGCACCATTACCTGGCTTCAGCTCAACATTATGAACGAAAGAACCAACAGGTATATGCTTGAGTAGCAAACAATTCCCTGGCAAAATATCAGCATCATTCCCAGCTGTAACAACATCACCTGGCTTCATACCTTGAGGAGCTAATATATAAGACTTAATATCATCTTCCTTATATGATATTAACGCCAAAAACCCACTTCTATTTGGGTCATACTCTATTTTTTCAACTATACCTTGACCACTTCTATTACGCTTAAAATCTATCACTCTATACTTCTTTTTGTGACCACCACCCCTATGACGAGTTGTAATTCTACCATGATTATTTCTTCCACCACTGGACTTTTTACCAGATGTAAGAGACTTTTCTGGCTCATCTTTTGATAAACCAACTTTACTTACTAACACAGTCCCACGAGAAGACGGAGTAACAGGATTAAAAAATTTCATACCCATATTAAACGCTCATTATATCTAATTTTTGACCATCCATCAAAGAAAAATAAACTTTCTTTTTCTGTTTTTCACAACCAATCACACCCCTAAAACGCCTATATTTAGGCTTAACTCTAACAACATTTATAGAAGAAATTTTAACATCAAATAGAGACTCTATTGCCAACTTTATTTGACGCTTATTTACATTTACAAAAACATACAAAGAATATTTATTAAACTTCTCCCTCAAAAAAGAGGCCTTTTCTGTAATTATAGGAGATTTTATTATATTATTATATTTGATCATAACAATCTACCTTCAAGATGCTTTAAAGTATCCTTTGTCAACATCACGCATTCGTGATTCAATATATCAAAAACATTTAACCCAATAGGTTTGATTAAGTCTACATAGTGCAAGTTTTTAGCCGCACGCAACAAATCATCTCCATAATCACCAACTATCAAAAAGGAAGAAAATTTAAAATTTTTAATACATTTACACACTTCAGACGTTTTCTTCACATCAATATTTAAATTATCCAGAATAATTACTTGATTATTTAAATACTTTAGAGATAAAGCAATTTTTAAACCAAATTTGCGTACCTTCTTATTAAGAGAATAAGTATGACTCCTCACAACAGGGCCGAAAATAATCCCACCACCTCTAAATTGAGGAGATCGCAAGCTCCCTTGTCTTGCCCTACCGGTACGTTTTTGACCATAAGGTTTAGCTGTTGTACCAGAGACATCACTAATACCTTTTGTTTTATGAGTACCAGCTCTTCTCTTCGCTAATTGCCATCTCACTATATCATGCAAAATACTCAATTTTTGCTTAGCAGAAAATATCAAAGGATTGAGCTGAGCAGTACCTACATTATTATTAGATAGATTAACTAAATTACATTCCATAACTAACTTACCAAATTACTAGCATCATCATTTACATCTAACAGCAGACCTACCGGAAAAGGAACATCTTTATGTAAAGATTTTTTAACTGCATCTCTTACAAAAACATAGGAATTTTTAAACCCAGGAACATTATTACCCTTCACAGCAATTATACTATTTTCATGATCAATGGATAATATCTTCATATTTTGTGCAGTTATCCTGCTGTTACCTAAATGACCAGCCATTTTCTTTCCTTTGAATACTCTACCAGGATCCTGACATTGGCCAGTGGAACCTTGTGACCTGTGAGCAATAGAAACACCATGAGATGCCCTAAGCCCACTGAAATTATGCCGCTTCATCACACCAGCAAATCCTTTACCTATAGAATAACCCGTAATATCAAGATATTGACCAACCACAAAATGATTGATTCCCACTTTTTTACCACATTCTATTCCCGACAGGTCATTTAATCTACTTTCGTATAACTTACATTTATTATTTATACCCTTTTTCTTTAAATATTCCAACTGAGGTTTTGCTATATTTTTAAAATCTCCTGTGCCTAAAATAACTGAATTATAGCCACATTTATCTTGTCCTTTCATATCAATAATATAAGTTTCGCTGAGATGCAATAAAGTTACAGCCATGCGACTATTGTCAGAATACATAGCAGTATGACCAATATTCATCATTAGTAAACCAATTCTCCTCAGCAAATTTATTCTCTTCATTTCCTTCTCCTAAACCTTAACTTCCTTGACTTTTAAATCCACTTCTACGCCAGCAGAAAAAGATAAACCTGTAAGCATCTGCATCATAGTAGGAGTAAGATCATGTAAAACAATCAAACGCCTAGAAGTTCTTATTTCAAACTGTTCACGAGATTTTTTATCAACGTGAGGAGATCTATTAACAATAAATTTAGAATCTTTTCTTGGCAACGCAATCGGACCAGATAATTTTGCACTGGACCGCTTTAATTCATCAACAAATTTTCGAACACACTCCTCCAACAAAGAACAATCGAAAGCCTTAATGTTAATATATATATCTTGCTTCATCTTAGTTACTACACTCACTCCAAAATTTCAGAAACAACACCAGAACCAACAGTTCTACCGCCTTCTCTTATCGCAAAACGCAATCCCTTATCCA
>NZ_LYUY01000208.1:0-338 GCF_001675785.1 Wolbachia endosymbiont of Nomada ferruginata | reverse complement strand
CATGGAGAAAGAAATAGAAAAGAAGGTAATGAATTTAGAGAAAAAAGCGTTGGTAGAGTTGAGAAGAATATGGAAGAAAGCATATGGGGAAGAGGCGCCTAAATACTCAAAGAAATATCTGATACCGAGATTAGCTTATAGAATGCAGGAAAAAGCATATGGAGAAATGTCAAGAAAAGGAGCAAAAAGACTAGAGTATCTGGCAGATCGGCTAGAGAAGGGAAAAAGAATAAGTAGCGATAAATTACCAATAGAAGGGACAGAATTAATATTAGAGAGAGGTGAAGAGACGCATGCAGTAATGGTAACAGATAAGGGTTTAATCTACAGAGAAGAAT
>NZ_LYUY01000106.1:0-4165 GCF_001675785.1 Wolbachia endosymbiont of Nomada ferruginata | reverse complement strand
AATAGGCAGTTTTTCCATGCTCCAGCATGTCATTTACAATGCAAAACAGTTAAATCCTGAAAATATTGCTGTTGTAGTTGATCAGCCTTTAATTGAAAGACTAAAGTGTTTTAAGGATATACAGTTAATTACACAAGAATTAACACTTGGCACGGGAGATGCGGTCAAAACTGCGATGAGAAACCTAAGAGAATTGCCAGATTCAAGCATAGTTGTTGTGCAGTATGGGGATACTCCGCTCATAAAAAGCAGCACAATAACTAAAATGATTAGTTATTTAGAAGGCAAGGCTCTAGTTTGCCTAGGTTTTAGGACAAGCAATAAAGAATACGGTAGGTTAATTATTGAGAATGGTTCCTTAAGAGAAATCGTAGAAGCAAAGAGTGATAAAAATAATCATGAAGAATTTCTTGCAAATGCTGGAATAATGGTTGCATGTGCAAAGAATTTACGTGAATTGGTGGAGAAAATAGAGTGCAATAGCTCAACTCATGAATATTACTTGACCGATATAGTTTCCATTGCAGTGAAGAGTAATTTAAATGTCGGTTACGTTATTACCGGTGGAGAAGAAGCAACGGGAATAAATAACAGAAATGACCTTATAAAAGCTGAATTTTACTTTCAAGAAAATAAAAGAAAAATTTTTACCGACTCCGGAGTAACGCTTGTTGCACCAGAGACTGTTTTCTTTTCTCTTGATACGCAAATTGCCAGAGATTCAGTGATTTACCCATATGTTTTTTTCGGTACTGGAGTGAAAATAGAGTCTGGTGCGAAAATACTGCCATTTTCGCATTTAGAAAACTGCTTAATTAAAAGTAATGCTGAGGTCGGTCCATTTACCAGAATACGCGGAAACACAACAATTGGTAATAAGGCAAAAATAGGAAATTTTGTGGAAGTGAAAACAAGTGAAGTTGGTCAAAACACTAGAATAAAACACTTAAGTTATATAGGAAATGCTAAAGTAGGGCAGGAGAGTAATATAGGAGCAGGCACTATTGTTTGTAATTATGATGGGAAAAATAAACATGAAACGAATATAGGGAGCAATTGCTTTGTTGGCGCCAATAGCTCACTAATTGCGCCGCTTAATATTCATGATGAATCTGTAATTGCAGCAGGTAGTGTTATAGTTGAGGATGTACCAGAAAAAAGCCTTGCAATAGCAAGGGAAAAGCAGGTGATTAAGAGAATAAAGTAATTCGCTGTAATTATATTAGACTTCTTGCATTACCTCCCAGGCCACAACTGTCATTCAATAGAAACAAAAAAAATTGCTTTACAAACTTCGCCAGCCCCCTTATTATAGTATTAAGGGTCTTTTTGACTCAAAACTTGTTTTTGATCTGCGCAGGTTCAATGACAAAATTCAGTAAAAAACTCAGGGTATCTTTTGGCGGATTACATAAAATTATAGCTGCTGCATGTCTTTTAAATTTTTTCTACATTCAGCCAAACCGCGCTTAAACTAAGCGTCAGCACATTATTATAGCGCCAATTTAAAGTATTAGAGGGTCAAAACCAGCACCACGGGGTTTCTTTTGCCTTTTTTTTCATTTGGTAAATTTCTTAAATATTTATGGCTAAACGACAACCGTCATCCCGCTGCTTGTGAGCGGGATCTAGAGATACCGCGAATGAATCGCAGTATGACGTAGAGTTAGCGTTAGCCATAACACAACACTTTTATACTTACCAACTCAGTATCCAACCTGGATCCCAGTGTCTGGGCACTGGGATGACAGGAGAAGGAGGCTACTTGGATGGCAGGGAGGGGCTACTTGAATGACGGTTCTTATCGTCGGTAAACTTAGAGCTATAATAACTATTTGCCTTTTTTCTGCTTAGGTTATGCAAGAAGTCTACTGTCTGAGAAAAGGTAGATAAAAGATGAAAACAGATAGAAGTATTTTAGTAGCTCAAAAAGAACGTTAAGTCATGCTTTTTATTTATATTGACAGCGTATATGACATCGTTTACGATTAAAGTTAATAACAATAATTTATATTTATCATGTTTGCAGTAATTGAGACTGGTGGAAAGCAATATTTAGTAAAAGAAGGTAGTATAATAAAGGTAGAGAAGTTAGAAGCTGAAGAAAAAAAAGAGGTGGAAATCAATCAGGTGATTTGTATTTCAAATAATGGCTTATCTTATTCATCTAATGCTACTGTTAAAGCTGAAGTGTTGGAGCAGTGCAGGGGGGAAAAAATTATAATCTTTAAGAAGAAAAGAAGAAAAAATTACCGTAGGAAAACTGGTCATAGGCAGTATATAACTGTTCTTCGTATAAATGAAATTAGTCTTCAAAAGTAAGAGGTAAGATATGGCAACTAAAAAATCAGGTGGTAGTTCCTGTAATGGTAGAGATTCAGCGGGTCGTAGGTTAGGAATAAAGAAGAATGGGAAGGTTATTCCTGGTAACATAATTGTGCGCCAAAGAGGCACAAAATTCCATCCTGGGAAGAATGTTGGTATAGGTAAAGATCATACGATTTTTGCTAAAGTAGAAGGCTGGGTCAGTTTTAGAAGGTCAGCAAATAAAAAGACTTTTATTGATATCGTGCCTACAGATAATATGAAAGCTTCAGCTTGAATAAATCATGGGTCTGTAGCTCAGGTGGTTAGAGCGCACGCCTGATAAGCGTGAGGTCGGAGGTTCAACTCTTCCCAGACCCACCATTTAGTAGTTACTAACTGTGTTTTCTATAGCGGTTTTGATATTGTATAAGCAAAAACATGAGTTTGTATAAAAATTTAGTAACCAGTGAATCAGTTGCGGCTGGTCATCCAGATAAAGTAGCAGATCAAATTTCAGATGCAATACTTGATAAATACCTTTTTACTGATCCTTTTGCGCGAGCTGCAATAGAGACTTTAGTCACCAAAGATAACGTTATTATAGCTGGGGAAGTGTTTGGGCCTAACATTAAGAATAGCAAGATTAAAAGTATTGTACGGAATACAATAAAAGATATTGGTTACAAGCACGATGGGTTCCACTGGAGAAAAGTGAAAGTAAATATATTGCTGCATGAGCAATCAAATGACATTGCAATAGGGTTGGATCAAGGTGCTGGGGATCAGGGCATAATGTATGGCTATGCAACAATAGAGACAGAAAACCTTATGCCGGCACCCATTTTTTATGCACACTCGATTCTGAAAAATATCATGAGTGCAGTTAAAGAAGCAAAACTTGGTCCAGATGCAAAGTCACAAATCACTTTGGCATATGAGAATAACCTTCCAGTACGTGCTGAAAGTATTATTGTCTCAATACAGCACCCTGAGGATTTGGATCAATCAAAAGTAAAAGAAATAATTTACCCTTACATAGTTTCATCTTTACCTGAAGGATGGATGTGTCCTGAGGAAAATCTCTTAGTCAATCCAACTGGTAGATTTGTTATTGGTGGACCGGTTAGTGATTGTGGATTAACCGGACGAAAAATTATGGTTGATACTTATGGAGGTTATATTCCACACGGTGGAGGGGCATTTTCCGGAAAAGATGCAACTAAAGTTGATAGATCTGCGGCTTATATGGCAAGATACCTTGCTAAAAATATTGTCTTTGCAGGTTTGGCTGAACGTTGTCTTGTGCAGCTTTCTTATGCAATTGGTGTATCAAAACCTACTTCATTCTATATTGATACATTTGGTGCGAATAAGGTAGAGGAAAGAGTAATTAAAAAGTTTATCGAGAATAATATAGATTTATCAACAAAAGGCATAATCAAGCATTTATCGCTTAATTGCCCTATATATAAACGTACAGCCTGTTATGGACATTTTGGTAAAGAGTCAAAAAGTGACGGTGGATTTTCTTGGGAAAGCATAAACTTGTCTGCTGATCTTCGTAGAGAATTCAATATAGAAGGTAATAGTAAAATTTCTTTAGATTGCTAAAATTTTTGATTTACAGCCCCATATTTATATACTAGCTTATTGTTAAAGCATAGCACGCTTTTTCATAATAATTATACTATATTAGTAATAATTTTTATATTCAATTTTTATTGTGAGGCTTATAAAGTGTATAACGAAATAGAAGGAGAACTGTACAACGTAATTGTAAGAGGTTGTCCACAAACCAAGGAATACGTAGTATATAAAGAAAGAATATTGAGGTAAGAGATGAGGAAAAAATATCCAA
>NZ_LYUY01000105.1:0-4180 GCF_001675785.1 Wolbachia endosymbiont of Nomada ferruginata | reverse complement strand
ATTCATGCCATATGTGATTGCAGTTCGTACATTTTACCTTTCTTCCAGACGCGCCAATTTGCTTAGGAGATACTAAGTAAGTTTTAGTACAACTATTACATTGTATTTTCATAGCACTTACATATAAGTAGTAACAAGCCCAAATGATACGAGCTACAAATTTAATATCAATATATATATAACAAATGGAAGGTTTGCAACTAAAAAAAACACAGAGTGAGATAGAAAATATTTGGAAAAATAGAGAAAAATTTAATGACTGTAATCTAAAGAAAACAGCAAGAATAGCAATTAAAGAGGTAATTGAGCTCCTTGATAGTGGCAAAATTAGAGTAGCAGAAAAGCTATCAAGTGGAGAATGGGTAGTACATAAGTGGATAAAGCAGGCAATATTATTACATTTTCTCACCGAAGAAAATAAAATAATAGATAATACTAATTGCTGGTTTGATAAGATCGGTAACAAGTTTAGTGAATGGAATGAGGAGAAATTTCGCCGGTTAAAAATTAGAGCAGTTCCTGGGTGTTTTGTTCGCCGATCTGCTTATATAGGTACAAATGTTGTTCTAATGCCAAGTTTTATCAACGTTGGTGCATATGTTGATTCAGGAACAATGATAGATACCTGGTCAACGATTGGTAGCTGTGCGCAAATAGGAAAAAACTGTCATATTTCCGGTGGAGTGGGAATAGGTGGAGTCCTTGAGCCTATTCAAGCTTCACCTGTCATTATAGAAGATAATTGCTTTATTGGAGCACGTAGCGAGGTAGCCGAGGGTGTGGTAGTGAGAGAAGGATCAGTCCTTGGCATGGGTGTGTTTATTGGGGCATCAACAAAGATTATTGATAGAGGAACTAGCAAGGTATTTTATGGCGAAGTACCGCCTTATTCTGTAGTGATATCAGGGTCTATTCCATCTAAAAATAATATTTCAACCTATTGTGCAGTCATAGTAAAAAAAGTGGATGAAAAGACGAGATCGAAAATCTCTATAAATGAAATATTGAGGGATTAAACTATATATCTGTAATATGACACAATATTACATAGTAAATGATGTCATTTCAGTACTTACTGTACGAACATTGTAATTTGTAGGCAATTTGTGTGGCAGGTGGTGTCATTCCAGTGCTTGACACTGGAATCCAGTTTTTCACGCAACCCCATCAAAAACGTAGTGTTTTAATATAAATGAGATTAGCTACTTTTATATTCACCAACCTAGCTGGATCCCAGTGTCAAGCACTGGGATGACAAGAGAGAAGGTATAGGAAAGACAGGAAGAAGATATTGGATGATAAGAGAGCAGTTTGCTATTTTTTGCTATCGCTTTTTTTATCATTATTACTAACCACAGTAATGGCATACGCGCATAACTCTGAGAAAGAGACTCCATTTTCTTGAGATAGTTTATATAATTTTTGTAGACTTTCTTTTACTTTATTAGGAATATTCCCTCCACGTTCTTTTACAAGCCAGGAATCTTGATGATGAATTGGATGAGCATCACTTTTTGGATTTCCTATGTATATTGCAAAAGGTGAACTTTGTCCTTTGAAGTCACATTGTACAGTAAATTTTTTTATAGATTCGGCCATTTAAAGACCTCTACTTTTCTTTTTGGTCGATTTTATAGCAGGTGGAAGAGGTGGTTTCTTTATAAAATCTTGTCTATTGATAACACTTTCTCTACCTTCCAAAGCTCGGCGAACATCAGCTCTGCTTAATTGCGACTCTTTTGCTACCTTCATTCCATGCTTTGCCATAATATTAGCATATGCTAGTACTTTTTTTACCAATGCTAGATCACCATCTAGCATTTGAACTAGCACTTGAAACACTTCCGCTAAAGTTAGCCCATCAGCATTTATAACCTTGTTTTCTATAAAATTGACAGCTTCTTCAAATTTGTATTCAATACTATCATCTTGAGGTATAAGGGCAACATAATCGGTGTTTTTGTCGTCCATAACTGAAGCACTATTACTCACAAACTTAAGTTTATACTATATATATAAATACTCTACTATTTTATATTATGGCACGCTATAGTTAAACATTTATTAATAACATGCTCACTTATATACACGAATTAATTGACAAAAGTCAAGGATCAATATCCATCAGTGATTTCATGAATGCCGTTTTGTACCATGAAAAATACGGCTATTATACAAGTAAATTACCGCTTGGTAAGGATGGTGATTTTACTACCGCACCTGAGATCAGCCAATTATTTGGTGAAGTAATTGCAGTTTGGATAATGCATACATGGGAAAAATTAGGAAAGCCATCAAAATTTTCTCTAGTTGAACTTGGGCCAGGCAAAGGAACACTCATTCACGATATAATAAGAGTCACTAAAAAATACAGCAGCTTTTTTAATTCAATGTTGATCCACTTAGTTGAAATAAGCCCTACTTTACGGAAGATACAAAAGGAAAAATTAAAAGGCTTAGATGTTAATTGGCACAAAAATATTGACGACCTACCAGAACAACCAACCATTTTTTTAGCAAATGAGTTCTTTGACGCTCTTCCGATAGATCAGTTTGTATATCATGATGAGGGGTGGTATGAAAATATGGTGACAAAACAAGATGATGGCAGTCTCTTGGTGTCATGCCAGTGCGTGACACTGGAATCCAGAAAAAAAGAATCATGGATTCCAGTGTCAGCTACTCAGATGACAAATGGAAAATTTTTTAATGGTGCAGTGGTGGAAATATGTTCAGTTGGGGTTGAAATATTAAAAAAACTTGAGAAGAAGATATATAATAATAAAGGAGCTGCTTTGATTGTAGATTACGGTTATGTATACCCCGCATATAAGAGCACTTTGCAATCGATAAAACAACATAAGTATGCTAATTTTCTTGAGAATGTTGGTAATAGTGATATTACCGCACTTGTGAACTTTCAAGCGTTAAGAGATTCATTAAAGCATGTAGATTGTGAGATTTTAACTCAAAGGGAATTTTTATATCTTTTTGGCATAAAAGAAAGAACCCAGGCTTTAATGAAAAACGCAAGTGATGAACAAAAGAATAGGATCTTTAGTGAATTCTTAAGGTTGACTGAAAATATGGGCACTCTTTTTAAAGCAATGCTATTGATATAGCTAACCCAAGAAAGGTTTCCCTACATCATACCGCCGCAGCGCTAACGAGTAGCGGAATGACGAATTTGTTGTTTTTCAAATTGTAAGTAAACCTAAGCCACTTTAGCTATAGCATAGCTAAAGTAATTTATGTTATTGGGTAAGTTAAAAATATGATATAAATGAGATAGGAGGGAGCTACTCACTATAGGAATAGAGTTGTGCACGACCCACAACTGTACGAACATTTGTTTGCGAAGAAATGTTATAGCTGGTTTTGCCTCAAACACAAAGATGTCATACGAGTAGCTGACTACTTGGATCCAGCCTTTCCATCCAAGACGGCAGTGCCCAGACACTGGAATAACAGCAGTCCTACGTCATACCGCGATTCATTCGCGGTATCTCTAGATCCCGCTAACAAGCAGCGGGATGACGGTTGTCTCCTAGCTGTCATCCCAGTACTGGTAGACTCAAATCACAATGCTCGTATAGCTGCAACCCTAGAGCTACTATCTCTCACCCACTGCAAATATTGCACGGTACTGTCCACTTGGTCGTCGTGGCGCGTTTCTGGAAACATTAAAATTTCATACTCAAAATCGTTCAGCCATACTGCTTGGTGCGGCAGAAAAACCTTGCCAGACTCTATCATCGGAGCAATCCGGTGGAATCGAGTGAGCTTACCATCATGTAGCACTATTTCGATAATGGGCAAATGACTGTTTGCCTTCAGCTCTTGTGCTAATTGCTGACCACTTGTTTTGGCTTCGATCAAAATCGCGTGTGGTGACCATCTTGCAGCTAGTGATAAAACTTGTTCTTTAAGCTTTGGATACTCAAGCTTTGCGCGATATACATCAAGTAAATAGAATTTATTATCTATTTTTGCCCAGGTGGTGCAGACACTAAAGTTGCTCATGTTACTTGTTGAAACCGCAGTATCCCAACTTTGTGTTACATGCGAGAGATTATCAGGAACATTTTTATAGCGCTTTAGAGGTTGTCCGGAAACAAGTAAAAGGCTATAATATCTGAAATTTTAGTACGGGGTAAAGATGAGAAAAAAGTATCCAACA
>NZ_LYUY01000104.1:0-4243 GCF_001675785.1 Wolbachia endosymbiont of Nomada ferruginata | reverse complement strand
AAGTTTCATATATCTGGCTATGAGTAAAGTTATGTTAAGTAGGGAATATGCTTGATTTACTGGTTTGTGGACAACCTCTAATGTTGGATTCCATGGACCAGGTAACAATGCAGCAATCACCTTTAGTTTTTCTGTAGAATCAAGTAACGCCTGTGAAAACGCAACTGATTCATGCTGATTATCAGCACCATAACCCGCAGTAAAACGAACTTGAGTTAAGCCATACTCAAACCCTGCACGTTCAGCAATTTGTGCCAGCTTACGGTTATAGCCAATGTCCCAATTGGTACGTTGTGTTATTTTACTAACCACCAAACCACCTGAAACATTAGGAATCCAATAGGCAAATTTTACAGGTTTTTTTGATACAGCAGACATTTTCTCCCTCCTGTCATAAGTATTTTAGTATATAGTCAAACTCTTTGAATTAGGTTACAGAAAAACATATCAATAGTCTCTGATAATTTACTAGTCTTACTTTTAATCTATTTTTTCATATTAGCCCAAAACTTTTCTATTGGTTTTAAGTCTAGTGAATATGGTGGCAAAAAAAGATAACTCTACAACCCACTGATTCTATCAATTCCTTTGTCTTTTTGGGCTTATGAAAACTAGCATTATTCAATACTACAACACTCTGCCATGAGAATATTTTAGCAAAAACATAGATCAATTAGCATCACAGCAAATTTATTTATTGACTACTGTTTCAAAAAGCGCAAAAAAGTACGTATATTTGTGAGGGCATTTTACATAAAAATTGGGTTGTGTAAATAAAAGCGTAAAATTATTACAACAAAATCAGGTAACCTAGTTCGTATGTAAATATGACCAAAATATGCTAATACAGCTAACTTTACAGTATAGTAAAATTATTATAATAAAAAGTTCGTATGGATCACATGGTAGACCAACTGATCCCAAAAAAAACACTTCTCACGACCCTTGGTTTTGAATGCTGGAAATGGTTGTGTTATTTGAGTTAGTGGTAATTAATGTTAAAGAGTGAAAATTAGTTTATTTGGAAATAAAAGGAAAATTTATTGCAATTCTATATTTAAAATAGAATAAAGCTCTTTTTGCATCATGTATTAATAAAAAAATATATTTTTTTGCGTACCCTTTCGTTTTAATTAATATGAAGTGATATGACACCTAATGTAGAGTTTAAAGATAATCACGGCACATCAATATCAAATTTGGAAAATGTTAAAATTATAACCTTGAGTGATGAGAAAGGTAATAAGTATACTTTAGATGCAAGCAATGGTAGTCTGGAATTAAAATATAAACAAAATGGTCAAGGTGAAATAAGCTATAAAGTAGGAGGTTTAGCGGCAGCTTTTAAAAGTCTACTTGATATGAAAAGTACTAACAATGATGAACATACAGTACTTGAAGAAAAGTTAGCAGAAAAGTCCATAGTGGAGGCGATATTTTATGCAAAAGATTTTGATAAGGGTGATAGAATCTCTAACTTGATACTAGATAGTACATTTCCTAGGCGAGATGTTCTGCCTGCTTACCTAAATAAAAAGGCTGATGTTGAAAATGTATATACTAAGGAAGAAGTAGATGAAGGATTAAATAAAAAGGTTGATGTTGAAAATGTATATACTAAGGAAGATACAGATAGAGGATTTATTTCTCGTGACAGTGACGGAATCAATAGATTAGCAAGGGAATTATTTTATAAACATGATCCCAATGCAACTTCAATTTTAGTTAATACATTAGGGAAGCTTCTTGATGAAAAATATGAAATATATGGTGATAATAAAACAGCAAAAGATTTTTTGGCAGAAAAGGGTAATTTTGCTAAAGCTGATGGCTCTAATATGAAAATTTTAGAATTCACGAAAAAAATACTTGATGCAACAGAGGATATAGGAGAGGGGAAAAAGAAATCAATTTTAGTGGAGAAATTAGGTAGATTTCTTGATCAAACTGCTGATAACGAAAATGCTTATGACGGTAAGATAGCAAAAGCTTTTTTAGGAGACAAGGGGATGCAGGGATCAAAAGGTGCAGATGGTCCTCAAGGTCCGGCGGGTAGGGATGGAAAAAGCCCATCAATTGAGGAAGTCGCTGTACAGCTACTTACTGATGAAAATAAAGGTATATTGGGAAAAACAGTACTTGATATAACTGATAGCACTGGTCAAAATCTTGCTACTCATGTTGCTAATAAAATAAATCTTAATTCGCAGGATTTTATAAATAAAGCTGATCCAATAAAACTTGCTGAGTTGCTTTTTAATAAAAGTAACGTAGATCAACTTGCAGCCAAAAAGATTGCCGAAGATAAAGTTAGCTCGTATAAGATTTCTGAACTAGTATTTAACGATGCTAAGAATGCGCTAGCAGAGAATCATCAGTGGGATCAAAAGAGCTTTATTGAAGATATAATAAAAAATGTCAGCACTTCTAGGTTAGCTGAGTTGTTATTTAATGCTAGCAGTATAGAGAAAGGTGAAGCAAAAAGAATTACTGAAGGGAAGGTCAGCCCTGAAAAATTAGCTGAGTATTTGTTTAATGCAAGTGGCTTAGGCGATAATATAGATGAGTCGAAGACGTTAGTCAATAACGTAACTCAGCACCTTTTGAATACCAAGGTAGATGAAATAGGGAAAGCGGTTGTGAAGGATAATGAAAATAGAGAGATCTTAGCAGGTAGTCGTATTTTGCAGGAAGGAGTGGCAGAAAAATTAATTAGTAGCAACACAAATAAATTGGGACAAGCTATTCTGAATGTGAAAAACAAATTTGGTAATGACGCAAAACCTGTGCTGGAAACTCATCTTGCCAATAACAGCAGCTTTCAGGAAGCTGTGGCAGGAAATCAAGATTTAAGGACTGCAGTAACAGCTAATTTTGGGAGCAATAGAGATTTTTGCAATATTGTAAAAAGAGATCTTAGTAGAGATGAAGAAAGTCTGTTAATTGATAGGCTGTCTTTTTATGAAATTCCAGATGATCCAAATGCTCCGCTTTCTTGGAATTGGTAATGTAATTTTTGCTAGACCAATCGATTCCAAAAAAACTAGTTCTCACGCTTGCTGTTTTTTGTTGCTGGAAATGGCTGGATTATTTAAGCTTTTAGTAATATATGTTGTTAAATTAATAGCAATTTATTTAGAAATAACAGAAAAATTTATAATAGTTCCATACTCCAAATGGAATAAAATCCTTTTTATTGGGATCTTCCTTTTTGTAGAAAATACTTCCTAATTTCACTATTTCCTTTGGCTAAGGTCATAATACTGAGATACTAATAGTGTTGACAATCTACTAAATCAACATATTATGAACAAGTGATAGTGGGTAACATATGAGTTCTGTCAGTAATCAAGGAAAGTAAAGTATTATAAAGAGTTTGGAAAAAATCAACCTTGATCTACAAGGTGAATCTATGAAGCTCTTCGATGGCAAAGAATCTATAATAGTAAAACGTCGCAAACCTGTTGTTAAAGGAATATTAGAGCATTTAAAAAGCCCTTCCATCACTAACTGTAATACTATGATTGATGCAGAAACTGGGTTTGGCAAGACTTATGATATTGGATTGTGGAGTCATGTGCTAGCTAAAACAGGATATCACCATTTAGTTGCAGTGCCAAATGGCAATTTAGTTGAACAAGCTAAGAAAATGATAGATGGTGCATTTATTGCAGACGTTAAAACACCTAAAACTGTGCAAGAAATTAAAGATGCGCTGAAAGTCACTAAACCTACAACAATTATAGTAACACATGATCTGCTTTTACAGCAAGAGAATGATCGAAAATTTGAAGAGCAAAACGGTGAAAAGCCTAAATTGTGGGTTAGTGTTGATGAAGCAGATAGCATTAACAAGCAGCAGGCCTTTGAAAATATGTGCAAGCTTGATGAGGAATATCCTACAACTTACCTAACTGCAACACCAAAACGAAGGATTTTAAAAAGATGTGGAAAGATTGTTAGCCCTATAAGATCAAGTAGGCACTGTATTGCAAACACTATCAGAACAATGAGTGTTATTGCAAAAACTAATAGAAGGGAAAAATTTATTCTAGCGTTAGCAGTCAATACTGTTTTGTATCTCATAACTATAAATGTACTGTTTACTATTGTAAATAATTTTATTGTTGTAGAGGCTGTAAAAATCGGTCTTACAAACCCTTTGCTGTTTATATTGAACTGCTCATTGACCAGCCAACTACCATGCGTGAATATAGATCGATTATTGTTGCCAAATATAGCC
>NZ_LYUY01000103.1:0-4250 GCF_001675785.1 Wolbachia endosymbiont of Nomada ferruginata | reverse complement strand
GATAGAGTAGTATTTAGTTAACCTAACTTTACTGACAGTCTTTTTGCAACTTCTAGGTATGCTTCCTTTAAATCTCCTAAATTCAAACGAAAGACATCTTTATCTAGCTTTTTATAAGTATTTTTATCCCATAATCTGCAGTTATCAGGGCTAATTTCATCATTGCATTGATTTTTAAAGTTGTAGTTTTAACTTCATCCATTTCTTTGCTAGATAGCCAATCAAAATACAGTATGTGATTTTCACTTACCATTGGGTCGGCTAGGTCATCATTTTTGTAAAAAAAATCGATTATAGGAGATGCAAGCCTCTCACCTTCTTTGATATTAAAACGTTTGCAAAAGCTGCCAGCTGCGACATTTCTAACTACTACCTCAAGAGGTATTATCTTGAGTTTTTTGACTAGCTGTTCTCTTTCGTTTAGAGTTTTTATAAAGTGTGTGCTAATTTCTGCTTTCTCAAGCTTTTCCATGATAAAAGCACTAATATGATTATTAATTATTCCTTTACCATCGATTATTTCATATTTTTCCTTATTGAATGCTGTAACATCATCTTTAAAGTGCTGTATGACAATTGATAAGTCTTCAGTTTCAATAATGGCTTTCGCTTTACCTTCGTATATCGTTTTATTCAGTGACATGTTTAATTTAACTATATATTATATCAATTTACTGTTCTTAGAGTATAGCCCCAAATAACTTAAAATAAACCTTAATGGCATTCAATGTTACAATATTAACCATATTTCCAGAAATGTTCCCCGGGTTTTTGAACTATTCTCTTGCCGGAAAAGCGTTAGAAAAAGAAATATGGAACCTTGAAGTAATAAATATTCGTTCTTTTGCGAAAGATAAACATTCAACTGTGGATGATGTTCCATATGGAGGTGGAGCAGGAATGGTTATGCGTTCTGATGTAGTTGGTGATGCAGTAGATAGTATGCTCTCTGTTCATAAAAACACTAAGTTTATTTACATGACTCCATCTGGAACTAAGTTTAATCAGAATATTGCCAGAGAATTATTAGAGTTTCCTCATATAACAATATTGTGTGGTCGATTTGAAGGTATTGACCAAAGGATAATTGATGCGTATACTCCTTATGAGTTAAGTATTGGAGATTATATACTTTCAGGAGGTGAGCCAGCTGCAATGGTGGTTCTTGATGCGTGCATTAGACTTCTTCCAGGTGTAGTAAATAATACCGATAGTATTACTGAAGAAAGTTTTAATTATGGTGGTGGTGTACTTGAATATCCTCAATATACTAGACCTGAGCAGTGGAAGGGATATAAAGTACCTGAGGTTTTGTTATCTGGCAATCACAAAAAAATAAGTGATTGGAGGCAGAAGCAGTCTCATGTTATAACAAAAAAGCGTAGGCCTGAATTATTGAATGGAGAGATAAATGACAAATTTACTTAAAAAATTTAACGAACAGCAAATGCAAGTGTTAGCTAAAGAAATACCAGAATTTCGTCCTGGCGATGATTTGAAGGTCACTTTTAAAGTAGTTGACGGTACAAGTGAACGTATACAGATATTTGAAGGTGTATGTATATCAAAAAGGAACCGCGGGTTACATTCTTCTTTTGCAGTCAGAAAAGTGAGCCATGGAGAAAGTATAGTGTCTCAGTTTTTTGTTTATTCTCCTGCACTGGTTTCAGTGCAAGTGACAAGAAAAGGAAAGGTTCGTAGAGCAAAACTGTATTATCTGTGCAAACTATTTGGAAAAGCTGCAAGGATCAAAGAGCGTACTACTTATGTTAAAAAGAAATCTAAGTAGATACAATAGGGAGTGATGTCAATTGTGTCATCTCAGAACTCTCTCTTGTCATCCCAGTGCGTGACACACAACTGTACGAACATTGTGTTTGCCTCCCGCTGTGGTGTCATTCCAGTGCTCCGACACTGGGATCCAGCATTCATTATTCTCCTTTTGGTTTGTGCTTTCATGGAAAGTGTAAAAATTATTTGCAGGCAAAGCCTGCTGGATCCCAGTGTCAGCTACTTGCATGACAAAAAAGGGGAAAGTTTTTTCAAATCCTCGTGTAAAGAAAAGTAAATGAGTATAAAGAAAAAATTCCTTAAATTACTTCAGTCAAGGCGTGTACATGCTCGTATAAAAAGGAAAAATAAAAAGAACAGAGCGCTACGCTTTTGTTCTTTCACGGCACTAGTTATCTCACTTGGCTGTCCTGTGTGTATATTGTTGAGTATATTAGTTAACTCTTACAGTGCCTTAACAGTAACGAAAATTTTATTGCCAGTTGAAATAAATGCTGATCTTACTTTGGCGAGTAATCCTAGTGATTTGCGGTATAAGTCCATTGGCTTACTCAACGATTCTTTACGTAAGGTGTTTGGAGGAACTGATTTTAAAGACGGTGACGAAATTTTAAGTCGTAATTCTTACAAAGAACTAGAGGAATTTTTTCGTAAGAAAGTAAAAGATAGTGGTGAATATGAGATCTGGTTTACCGCGTCAAGTATAATTAATTCAATAAATAAAGATAAACATTTGAATGATCGTTATGCTAAATTACTTGATTGGCTAAAAGAAAAGAGGAGAGTGAAAAAATTTTTTAATAAGTCTTTATTCCTTAAATCTGACTCTCGTGAACCTGAGAATGCAGGGATTTTAGGGGCATTTATCGGTTCATTAATGACAATTATAGTGTGCCTAGCATTAGCATTACCAATAGGAATTATGTCGGGCATCTGTCTTTACGAATTTATGCCTAAAAATAGGCTAATGACTAATATTGTAGAAATTAGCATGAATAATCTTGCTGCAGTGCCTTCAATAATATTTGGTGTAGTGGGCTTAACTCTCTATCTTGGCATATTTGGGCTACCACGCTCTTCACCACTTGTTGGTGGAATGACTCTTTCATTTATGATGTTACCTAATATTATAATTGCAACAAAAAATGCCTTTGCGAATGTTCCTATTACGATAAAAGATGCAGCGTTTGCGCTCGGTGCACCTCACATCAAGGTGATATTAGATCACTCTTTACCGATTGCGTTACCAAGAATAATACATGGTACTGTGCTTGCAATTGCAAGGATTTTAGGTGAATCTTCTCCTTTACTTATGATGGGTATGGTGGCATTTATTGCTGATACACCTACGTCCTTTTTCGATCCGGCAACTGTTCTACCTGTGCAAATATACATATGGTCAAGCAATCCTGAAATTGCATTTGTTGAACTTGCTGCTATCGCAATTATAGCTTTATTATTGGTGTTATTTGCGTTAAATTTAGTAGCAAATTTTGTAAAAAGGAAATTCGAATTTTTTAATTTTTAGCAATTCATGAAAATCACAGTCCTATCTGGTTATGGCTTAAATTGCGAAAAAGAAACTGCATTTGCATTTATGGAATGCAGCAGAAAACTTGGTATTGGTAATATTGAAGTAAAAATCGTTCACATTAACGATATCATAGATAATCCAGGTGAACTGAAATTAAGCAATATACTTGCAATTCCAGGGGGTTTTTCCTATGGTGATGACACTGGTGCTGGTAATGCGTTTGCTTTACGTATTAAAAACAACTTGTTGGATGAGTTTCAAGAGTTTTTATCTCAGGACAAGCTGATTATAGGAATATGTAATGGTTGTCAGATATTAGTAAAATTAATTCCAGAGTTCTCTAATCTAGCTTTAATCCATAATGATATAGGCAATTACCAATGCCGCTGGATTAGAGTGAGAGTTAATCCGCAGAGTAATTCTGTTTGGCTACGGGGCCTGAGTGAACTATATCTCCCTATTGCTCATGGGGAAGGCAAATTTTTTATGGATCAAGATATTTTGAACCAATTGATTGAGAGCAATTCCACCGTATTACGTTACATTGATAAAAATGGCAACTATGCTAACCTACAATTTCCTTACAATCCGAATGGATCTACATACGACCTAGCAGCTTTATCAGATAAAAGTGGAAGAGTGCTAGCTTTAATGCCCCATCCAGAAAGGGGAATATTTTTTACCCAGCAAGATAATTGGCCCCTTGAAAAAGAAAAGAGCAAGCGTTTAGGTGTTGCTGTGCCAAAATATGGCGATGGAATGCTTATATTTGAAAATGCACTGAAGTATTTTTGTTAAAATTTATTGATAGGGGTTTATGGTCGAAATTATCCTCTGATATTATAAAAACTTACTTGACACCCTTTGCCAGCCCTCTTATCATGAAACTGAAGGTATTCATTTATCTTCAATCTGTGCAGATTAA
>NZ_LYUY01000102.1:0-4315 GCF_001675785.1 Wolbachia endosymbiont of Nomada ferruginata | reverse complement strand
TTTTTTCTCATCTTTACCCCGTACTAAAATTTCAGATATTATAGCCTTTTACTTGTTTCCGGACAACCTCTTAGCTTGTTTTTTCATACTTTTAATAAGCACTTCTTTTGTTTTTCCTTGAGCTAAATCTAAAGGAACTTTATTATCCGCGTTTTGTATCAAAGGATTTGCACTATATGTAACAAGAAGGGTGGTTATTTCTTCAGTTTTATTACCTATAACTGCATGATGTAGTAATGTATTTCCCTCTTCATCTTTAAAGTTTATATGAGTACGAAATTCTTCATCTAGATTTCTTATTGGGTTGTTTTTTGCATATATCCCAGATTGTATTGCTCTATCTAAGCATTGTATCACTTGTTCTAGTGATTGCTCGCCAGGATTTTGTATAAAATGAAGCAGAATTTCGTGTACTATCGCTTCCTTTGTAGTTTGTAGGCATCGTAAAGCATAATTAAATGTCTGTGTAGTGATAACGTCTTCTTTTCTTTTTTTAAGAACAACCCTTAAATCTTCAATCGCCTTTTCACCATCTTTTATTCCAAGAATTATTGAATCCAAATTATTTATCATGCTATCCTCCTTGGTTTGATTGCATTACTCATTAATAAATAGTATAATAAATCCTGCTAAAAGTCAAGCAATTAATTAATAAGTTAATACAATCCTCCAAAAGGAGCTCCTTACTTTTTGTTCAGCATGTCCATTGGATCAGACTCTTTAAGCTTGCTGTTTGCTGAATTTATTCATCACAATAGCTACAATGTGCTATCGAAGTTCTCTGTAATCTTAGTTGGTTCTTCTAGAATATTCAAAATATCAGTTGCACAATAAACCCGATCTCTCTTTCCTTGAGAAGTTTGTGAAACGATGCCTAAATCTTCAAGCTTTACGATTGCTCTTTGGGCTGTTGTAAATACGATACCTAAGTTTTCAACCACTTTCCTTATAGTAAAGTAAGGGTTTAAAGACTATTAACTAAATCATTGTCCCATTCAAATTTTGGTGGCAAGGGGCTTGGTATAAATGCCTGATAACCAGCGAATACTTTGCCTGATGGTGATCCTTTAATATACATTCATTCAACCGAGCACACTATTTTTATAGTATATATTATTTTCAAATAAAGTCAAAAATGAAAATAAGGCTTTATCTTATTTGCGTGCATGAAAATAAGAAGCTCTCTTATTATTGATTTTGCTCAAAAACGAAAATAGAAGAAGCTGCTGAACTTTATATATCCTGTTTTTCTGGAGAACTGCTATAAAACTTCTGAGTGAAGTCACTTAATTTTTACACATCTATTGTAGAGTAAGAAGAACCGAATTTGAAACAAAAATGCTAACTGATGCTTGGACTTTACTGACACTTACACTACTTGAAACTATACTTAGTGTAGACAATTTAATCTTTATTTCTCTAGCAATAGATAAGGTACCAAATGTGCTGAGAGAAAGAGTGCGCCTTATGGGCCTTGGATTAGCGCTATTAATGCGTTTTGTAATACTATTTTTTACATCATCTATATTGTCAATGCAAAAACCTATATTTCACACTGCATCAGCAAGGGATTTACTTATGATCGCAGGGGGATTATTCCTTATTGTTAAAAGCTCTATGGAGTTACGGGATGACATCTTTGTATGTAAGAAAAATAAAAAGAAAGCAAACGTTAAATCAAAATTTTTTTTAGTTGTGCTACAAATTATATTAATAGATTTAGTTTTTTCGGTTGATTCGATATTAACTGCTATAGCACTAACTTATAACATGGTAATAATTGCTACAGCATTTACATTTTCCATGCTAGCAATGCTGTTTTTATCAAGTTATACCGCCCAGTTAATCAAATCTAACCCAGGGTTAAAAATAATCGCCATTTTATTTATTTTACTTGTCGGTGTGTACCTCATACTTCATGGATTTCATATAGAATTACCAAAAGGATATTTGTATTCTTCATTTATGTTTGCACTGCTTGTGGAAGTTATGAGCAAAATAAAGAAAATTAACCGTCATACCGTGATTCATTCGCGGTATCTCAGCCGCTAACAAGCAGCGGGATGACAGCAGTCCTACGTCATACTGCTGCGGATAGATCCCGCTAACACGTAGCGGGATGACGAGGTTATCGTCATGTTGCCGCGAACCGTCATACCGCGATTCATTCGCGGTATCTCGGCAATAAATCCCGCTAACAAGTAGCAGGATGACTAGACTTTTTAATTTACTCCCACTCAATAGTTGCAGGTGGTTTAGAAGTGATATCATAAACAACTCTATTTACTCCGGGAACATTATTAACAATTATACTGCCAACATTCTGTAAAAAGTCCCAAAACACTAGCGAATGCTGATCCTTATCCTCAAATGGAAATGCATCAGCCGTCATACCATCGGACGATGTTACAGCCCTTAAAGCACAAACATATCCATACGTACGACCATCTCCCATAACGCCTACAGTTTTTATTGGTAATAATACAGCAAAAGCTTGCCATATCTTATCGTATAGATCGTAATTTTTCATCGTATTAATATATATTTCATCTACTTCTTGCAATATTTGCACCTTTTCTTCATCGACTTCACTTATAATCCTCACTGCAAGTCCGGGTCCTGGAAATGGATGTTGAAATATTATCTCATCTGAAAGCCCAATTTCCTTTCCAAGTAGCCTTACCTCATCTTTAAAGAGGTAACGTAAAGGCTCCACTAGCTTCAGGTTCATCTTTTCTGGTAACCCACCAACATTATGGTGAGACTTAATTGTACTAGTGTTGTCTGAGGCATGCCCTGACTCAACTACATCAGAGTAAATGGTACCTTGCATCAAAAAATCTACATCACCTATTTTTTTTGCTTCTTCTTCAAACACTTCAATGAAAGCGTTACCGATGATTTTTCGCTTTTCTTCTGGATCAGTTATTCCCTTCAACCTACTCAAAAATAAATTTGATTTATCAACGTAGTTTATCGGAATCTCTTTCAACATAGCAATGGTCTGGTTCTTGCGTAACAACCCAGTATCGATAAAAATACAGTTCAATTGTTTTCCTATAGCTTTATGTGTGAGAGCCGCTGCAACACTTGAATCAACTCCACCACTTACTGCAGCGATTACTTTTTTCTCTCCTACTACATTTCTGATTTTTTCCTTCTGCTTTTCAATAAACGACTTCATTGTCCAGTCTCTTTCGCAATTTGCAATATCCAAGAAGTTAGAGAGCAATTTACTGCCATTTGTTGTAGGCTTAACTTCAGGATGGAACTGAGTACAGTAAATCTTCCGCTGTTCGTTGACAATCATTGCAATTGTTTGATTTATCACACCTGATGCGATAACAGTAAATCCCTGTGGTATAGTATCAACACTGTCCGCATGGTTCATTAATACATCCACTTCAGAATTAACATCCCAGGTATCCTTTATAATGGGGGATTCTTTTAGTATCTTGATTTTAGTTCTGCCAAACTCCTGTTTAAAACTCTCTTTTACTTTTGCTCCAAAATAATGACAAATGAGTTGCTGTCCATAGCATATTCCAAGTATAGGAACGTTTGTTGCCTCATTAAGTTTTATAATTTCATGTACTACTCTACTTGTTTCAGAACAATCATCATTTACAGATTGTGGTCCTCCAGAGAGAATAAACCCATTGAATTTTGATATTGTTTCAAAACTGATGTTGCTTGGAAATATCTCACAATAAACGCCCATTTCTCTGACTTGTCTTGCGATAAGCTGTGTAAACTGTGAACCAAAATCAATAATGGCAATTGCTGACAATTTGCTCCTCCATATTATTTTAAGCAATATCTGATAATAAAGAAAATAATGGAGCAAGTAAATCAAGACCTGTTTAAAAGCTTTAACGCGTGGTACAAGTTAGCTATATAGCTAATTTTCCTACACCATACCGCTGCGGCGCTAACACGTAGCGGGATGACGGTTGTCAGGCTAGTGCCTTCTCCTGTCATCCCAGTGCCCTGACTACTTGGATCTAGCAAGCTTTGCTTGCAAATAAGTCTAATACGCGTTGCGTTTTATGCTAAAACACAATTGGAGTTACATGCAAAATAGATCCCAGTGTCAGCTACTCGGATGACAAAAAAAGGAGCACTGGGATGACAGCAGTCCTACGTCATACCGCCGCGGTATCTCTAGATCCCGCTAACAAGTAGCGGGATGACGATTGTCGTTTAGCCATAAATATTAAGAAATTTACCAAATGAAAAAAAAGGCAAAAGAAGCCCCGTGGTTGGCTAATTACTTACATTATACTTTCAAGTATGGCGTTTTTTTATTCTAAAC
>NZ_LYUY01000101.1:0-4340 GCF_001675785.1 Wolbachia endosymbiont of Nomada ferruginata | reverse complement strand
TTCCAGCTTAATAGATTCTAATAAATAATATAGAAAGTCACTTGGTTTGCCGTTGATTTTTTCTTTCCATTCATCTGTTTCTTCTTGCTCAGGTAATTCTTTTTCCAATTTTGCATTTTCTTTCTCCAGTTCTTTCGTCCTTTTTATTGATCTTAATAGTCTATTTTTTTCTATTGCTTTTTTCTCTTCATCTCGCTGTTTGTCAAGAGGAGTAGCAGTAGTACTACCTTCAGACTCTAAACTGCTATTAGATTCATTTGATTGAGTTTGTTTATTTTTTAATTCTTCTAGTTTATCGGTTACTTTTTTTAATTTCTCCTCCGATTCCTTTTTTATCTTTTCTGCTTCTTCTTTTATCTTTTCTACTTCTTCTTGTTTCTTTTTCAACATATCGAGGAACTCGTTATCATTAGACTGCGTAGTTGATCGAAACCAGCCTACAAAGCGGCTTGGTTCAAATCGTTCAATCTTATCTTTAGCAATTTTAATAGCATTCTCAAACCTAGAAAAAGTACCTTCAATATCTAGTAAATTTGCTTTTTTTGTCAGCTGTTTAGCTTCATTTAAAACGGCCGAGATTTTCTCATGCAACTCATCTAAATGTAGCTTATCTAAATCTTCTTTGATGTCTTTTCTAATTCCTTGTAGATGAACAAGTGTTTCTTGAATTTCATTATTTGCAGGTTCTAAAAGTTTTTCATCAATAGATGTTTTAGCTTCATCTAAGAACTTATCAAATAAATCACTTATTTTATCTGTGAATTCATTCAAGTGCTTATCAAGTAATTTTATCAATCGAGATATAGGATCATTCTCCTCTTTACTTTCAAATTTGTTTTCCATTACCGATACAATCGTACCACTTCTAAATGGGAGTAGAATATCCACATTGTTAAATTTTTTAACGATATTATGTGCGTTATTTACTTCATTATTTTTTAACTTACTTAATGCTATACATACTCCAGCGATGAAAACAGCACTCACGAATGCAATGAAACCCCATTCTGCCCAGCCCTGAACATTGGCAAAACTAAATTTATTTTGTATCAATGCACCAGCTACAATTAGACCGCTCAGCACATATGACACAGCAAGCAAAATAACTTTATTTCTATTCTCTTGTCTTTTGTTTTCTAATATTTCTCCCTGTTTTTCAGAGATTGGTAAAACTATTGAAAAACCTTGCTTTTTATCGACCAAATCAGGAATAATTTCTATTGTTAATGCATTTTGGGCAATCTCATTTATTTCATCACTTTTTCCACCTCGAATTTTTATATCTATTGGGCTATCACCATCTTTTGATTTCTCATTTTCTATTTCTTGCTTGTATATATATCTTAGAGCAAGAGAGGTTAATAAAACCACTCCAAGAATAACAGAAACCAGAAAGTAAGTTGGCATTAATGTTGGGTTAAAAGTAGCAATAAAGCTCAAATCGTTAAGGGTTATTGCCATTGCAGTTACGTAAGCTAGAGAAAATTGAAGCCAAATATTCACTGCTGCTATAGGTAGAGTGTTATTTACAGAATATTTTTTTGCTGCATGCCACAATTGAGTGGGGTACCCAATGACGTTATTTAGCTGAGTTACCCCGTGATCTATCTTAAAATTAAAAAAGTCTTCTGTAGTACTTTTAGCCATAAATTTCCTTACATTTAAATTTAATTAATTATATATTAATAATACTTTAAAATCAAGCTTTTTAACTTATGCCAAGGCCGGTTAGAGCGCACTGTATTAATCTTTACGTAACGATTTGTTAACCAAGCAGAATGTGTGCCATGCGTTTCTAGATCAGCATGTTTAATAATTTTAGCGTTGCAAGCTGAATAGTCGAATTCACTTAATTGAATTATCAGATCAACACTATTACAGTTTCTCAAGATATCTTCTTCCTTATAAGCTAGCAACACTGATTTATTATTTCCTTTATTATATATGCAGCCATAATCGTTACACTTTAGCCTTTTATCTGAGTTATTGTATTTTTTATGATTCAAAATTTGGTTCTGCCCATTTTGCTTCGCCCATGTTTTGACAACAAAGTTCCTATTTTTCCTGGTGAGAGAATATAGTAAGTTATCACTTTCTTTTACAGCAACATTATCAGCATTTATTAGGATGTCGGGGGTTTTATATGCGGTGCTAAAGCAAATACCCAGCACAATAAAGAAAATTCCGAAGAAACGCCAATTTCTTTCCCACAAGCACAGCCACAATAAACCAAGTGTTATTATAATAATTGATGATGCAGGAAAAGTACGAATGGGAATAACCAAATACTGAAGACTAGCGATTGCATTTGTTATATACAAAATACTGTCAATTGGGCGCTCTATAAATGGCGCTATAATCCATTCAATACCCAAAGGAATCAACAAGACATAAATTATTCCAAGTGGAATAATAATTAATGTAACTATTGGTATAGCAACTAAGTTTGTGATAATGCCACTAATTGAAAAATAATTAAAATTGTATATCGTATACGGAACAGTTGCTAAACTTGCTATTACTGAGCTAATCATTATCGACACAAAATATTTCATTATTTTTATTTTGAACAATTTATTAGCATTAATTTGATAACTGGCAACCAGAGCCAAAACAGCAGAAAATGACATCTGAAAGCCAGGCTTTAAAATTACTTCTGGTTCTATGATAAGTATCACTGCAGCAGCAAACGCAATTGCTATTAACCCTCGATATTTTCTCTCTATCATTATTGCAACGAGTACTAAAATCACCATGATGTAGGCACGCTGAGCAGAAATTTGCATACCGGTAATCAACAAATAAAACGTGGTTGGCAAGATAGTAAGAAATGCAGATATTTTCTTGGTGTTATACTTAAGAGTCAAAGTTTCAGATATTGCGAATAAATTACGAAACACTACAAAAAACAGACCAGCAACAAATGATAAATGCAAACCAGATATGGCAAACAAATGTGCTATACCTGAATCTCGTATCGCGTCCATAGTTTTTTGATCTATGCCATCTTTTTTACCGATCAGTAATGCAGAGATTATATCCGCATGTGGTTTTTTGATATTTTGCTGCAGGTTTTCATAAATGTATTGACGGAAAGATTCTATATACTCTAGAAATTGCCTTGCTTCAGCCTTTTTGTGTAGGGCTATTTTGCTTGTTGCAAAACCTGTTGCACTTATTTTCTGGTAATATGCTATTCTTGCAAAATCGTATGCATACTCCGAAGGCGCAATCTTTAGAGGGAAGAGTTTTGCTGATAATTTTACTTGATCGCCTATTTTAATGCCTTTTTCCACTTTGGTTCTAACTGATATTCTGATGTTATCTAGAGCTCTATCCGGTGTCATTCCAGCGCGTGACGCTGGAATCCATATCTTTTTTTTCTGGATCCCAGTATCAAGTACTGGGATGACAAAAGGGGGCACTGGGACAACAGGAGAGGATTTTGAGATAGTAGGGGATTTTTCAACAGAAAGCAGAAATTGTTTATATGAGCCCCTGTCGTTAATATCCTTCACTGTGGCAACGATGTTTTTTACATACCTCTCTTTATCGAGGATTTGAGTATTAACTAAAGCTGTTCTTAATTTACTAGCTGTAAATCCTATGAGCACTGCAATTAAAGCAATGCATAATATTGCGTATTTTCTGTATAATATTGCAATCAAAATTAGTGTGGGTAAAAGCAAAAGAAAAATAGATATGCAGCTTGGTTCAAAATTTAGGGAAAAATAGGTTAAAATCCCTACACACTGACACACAGGAAACCATAGTATCAAGTTATATTTTTCATTGCATATGTTATGACGTATATAACTAACTATTATGTCAAGAAAGGTTAGTAAATATACTAGTATACGACCCATAGCGGATTTTATCCTTGTATATCCTATAATTGCAAGTATAATAGCTAAATAAACAACGACGCGGGATGGAGCAGCTCGGTAGCTCGTCAGGCTCATAACCTGAAGGCCGTAGGTTCAAATCCTACTCCCGCAACCATTTTCCAACTGTGCGAATATTGTGGTTTCAGGTAGCTCATGGAAACGGATTAAACGAAAAACGACTTGACAAACTCCGCCAGCCCCCTTATCATGAAACTGAAGCTATTTATTTATCTTCTCTGTACAGATTAAATGACAAAAAAACTCACGTATCTGGCGTCTCATGTTTAATTTTTTGCACTATGTGCACCTTATGTCTTTATAAAACTTCTACCTACATAAGCTGAAACGCGCTTATAAAGCGTTTAAAACATAAAAAAACGCCAACTTAAAAAATGGATAGTGAATAACTAGCTACCCTAGGGTTTCTTTTGCCTTTTTTTCTGTTTAGTAAAT
>NZ_LYUY01000100.1:0-4385 GCF_001675785.1 Wolbachia endosymbiont of Nomada ferruginata | reverse complement strand
CCCTAGCTATGAGTAGGGTTATGTTAAAGAGGGAATATGCTTGAATTTACTTGTTTCCGGACAACCTCTAATGGTAATTTCTACACTTTGTGGAATTTTATAATATATAATAAACACAATTAAAACTATTACAACTTGAACACTTATGATCCCATTGTTCTAGTTCCCTGTTACAATTTTTACACTTCCAGCCTGGATCAGGCAAAGCTTCTGAGCCCATCTTGTTTAGCCAATAAATTACCTTGTCGTGTTCTTGCAATGTAACCTTGAGTTGTATTACAATAAAGTAGATTGACATGTAATTAGCTTTTTTCATAGCAGTGTCTAAATATTGACTTGCAAGATCATATTTACCTGAACTCATTGAGGACAAAGCAAGTAAACAGTAACTAAAATAATAATCAGGGCGTAAGTTGTATAGTCTTTCAGCACCTTTACTATTTAAATTGATGTACATTTTAGCTGACTGAGGAGTAGGATTTACTGTATACTCTGCCTCTAGCACTGCAGAAGCTTTTCTGATTTTTCCAAGTTTAATATATAATTCTGCCTTTAAATAATTGATGGGCTGAAAAATTGCACTATAACGTTGTGCTCTAAATAAAGACTTTATAGCCTCCTTAAAATTTCCTTTACTTTCATATTGCTTTGCTAAAGCGAAATAAAACACTGCAAACATTTCTTTATGATCAAAGGGGAGAAAAATATTGGACTTAACTGCTTCCTTCAACCTCAAAATTGCATTAATCCAATCTTCTTTCAATATGCAATGCTCTATTTGAAAGGGAATAGATAGCATTTTATCGTTAATTGAACTAGAGCAATATTCTATAAATTTTTGAAAGACTACTTTTTCTTGTTTGAGGTGGACAATCAGCTTATTGGCTAGAAGTAGAGCTAAGTTACGATTTTTATTTGCAATATTTGTTAAACCGTTACTGAAAAAGCTGTAATTTCCCGTCTTACCTGAGTTAAAGAGCTTTATTAAAAACAACCTATCGCTCTCCTCACTCAGACTTTTAACTAGCTTTTGGGCATTCTCTATATTGTCTAAGTCTATGCTAAAGAAAGCTTCAAAGAGAAGCAATTCTTCCCTATCCCTTCTTCTATTTCTTATGTTGGCAAATGTTGATGAAATGGAGGAAAAAAAGCGTACAAGTGTAATTAATAAAAATAATAAAACTACACAAGTAAAAATAATGAAATATAGATCAATACTTATAGTGTAATTGCCTAATTCCAATTTTATTACTTCACCACTTACCTTGACCCATATACCAAATAAAAACGAAAAAGCGAAAATTATAAAATAAATCATGAGATATATTGTAATAAGTGATGATATATTGTTGAAATATTCTTAGAAGCTACAATAAAACCATTCAATTTATTCAGCCATGGCTTGAATTCTGAATGCGTTAAATTGCTTACTGTAACAGTTATATTTTGCCAATCATTATCATTTATTGACTCCTCAATTTCTGCGAATTTTACTCTTAATGGATCATTTCGGTCGTCTACCTTTATCCAGTTTGAAATGATTTTTTTAGACAATGTACTTTTGTTGTAATCGATAGTATCAATAGTTTTTTCAAAAGATAACTTCAATTCGTGTAAGGTATTTATCTCTTTCAAATTTTCTAATTCATCTACTGCATTTTCTATCTCTGGATCGTCAAGCTCTGATATCAAAGGCTTTATTGAATTTATATGGTTATCAAATTTAGCTTCTCGCAATAACGAATCCTTCATTTTAACCACAAGTAATAGCAATTTTGCAAGGTTCTTACATCTTGAGTTATTATCACCTTGCTCACATTGAGTATGCTGACTTCTCTTGAGGTCAAATATCTTTTTTTCTATTCTAGATTGATTAACTTCAAGCAACATTCTAAATTCATCCATGTTTTCCGTTAAAGCTTTCACATTGTTTTCACTCTCTTGCTGATTTATTTTTAAAAAGATTATGTTATTTATTGTGATGTAACCGGTAAATAACAATACAATTAAGAACCAACCTATGTACTTTTGCTGAGTATCATTCATAACGTAGTACCTCCGCAGGATCTTGTGCAGCTGCCTGCAATGCAGGAGCAATTGTCGCTAAAAATGATAAGAATAATGCAAGTGCAGAAATGTTCACTACATCTTGAGGAACTAATATCATTGGCAAACTTGAAAAAAAGTATATCATAGGATCAAACAGCTTGACGTTAGTAATGTTTTCTAAAAACACTCTAATATTTTCGATATTGAGAGAAAAAACGACACCTATAATACAGCCAAGACAAGTTCCCGTAAAACCGATTAATAGACCACAAGCGCAAAATATACGCATAATGCTTCCACTTGTTGCACCAAATGTACGCATAATTGCAATCGCGGATTTCTTTTCTTGCACTATCATCATTAAATTTGAGATAATATTAAACGCTGCTACAACTATAATCAAAGTGAGAATTAAAAACATCACATTTCTTTCAGTTTTTAAAGCACTAAAATAATGGCTTTGCTGTGATTGCCAACTTTCAGCTTCCATTCCTATTTCTTTTTCTATAGCATCTGCCAGCTTATCAGCTCTAGTAACGTCGTCTACAAGTACTTCTATATTTTTTATGCTATTTTTATAATTAAAAAAGGCTTGTGCTGATTTTAGAGGCATATATATCAAGGTATTATCATACTCAAACATACCCATATCAAATATTGCTATAACTTTATATTTTTTCATTCGCGGCATTTCACCAAGTAATGCATCAAATTCTTCAGATGATATAAACGTAATTTCGTCGCCATAGTCAACGTTCAAAGCTTCTGCCAATCGTGCTCCTATTATTATCCCTTCATCAAATTTTTTTACATCACCTATAATTACATTATTTATAACGGCAGTACTATCAAGCAAATCTTTAGTTGACATACCTCGCACTACGCTACCTGCAATTTTACCATTTGCTACAATAATAACTTGATCATTGGTCATAGGAGTAGCTTTTAATATACCAGGAATTTTCTCAATAGATTTCGAAACTGTGCAGTAATCTGAATTTATGTTCCTATCAAAATAAACATTAATATGGCCATCAATGCCAAGTATTGAGTCAAGCAACTTTGCTCTGAATCCGTTCATCACAGACATCACCACTATTAGTGTTGCAACTCCAAGGGCAATGCCGATAATAGAGAACAAAGTCATTATAGAGCAAAATCTGGCATTTTTCGCTCGCAAATAGCAAGCAGCCATAGTAATTTCAAAGGCAATGGACATTACAAAATATTTTGAGGTTAAACATTATATTTTTGAAACTTCGTATAATTGTAGACTTTTCTTTATTTGAAAACTAGAGATTTTTGCTTCCTTAAATTTAGCAGACTTATAGAGTATCTTTAACATTAGAATTTCAAAATCTTCCATATACATCATCCAACCTCACTATATCATTATCAGATAAATGCTCTCCTATCTGAAATTCAACTATTTCAAGTGGAAAGCTTGTGCTTCTATTTTCAATCCTATGGGAAACTTCCCTTGGGATTTCTATCATATACTCATTTACTATAGCATTTTCTTTGTCTTCTAAACTAACATACCCAACTCCTGATAGCACTATATGGTATTCATCTCTATAGTGATGGAATTGCTTAGAAGTGCAGCTTAATGGATTTATAAAAAGATATTTTATAAGAAAATTTTCGCTCATTAAAATTATACTACAAAATCCCCATGGTTTAACTTCTTTCCTTATTGCCTTTACTTTCTTAACTTTATGAATAAACGAAATTAGACTTTTGTTTGGTTGCTTACAAGCTCCACCCAATAAATTTTTATTACTTTCTGTCGTTGAAACTGGTTCTTTTTCTCTAATCACATGCTGAAATGACACCGGTTCTTTACTAAACTTCTCACTCAATTCTAAAACTGAATTCCAAGTTCCAACATCCAACCAATCGAAATTAGCTTCTATCATTGCAACGTTTTTTGCTTTCTCCATCACCAAGTAATCAATGGATATGCCTTCAATTCCTGCAAAATCTCGTTGTTTTAAATACAGAAATCTCTCTTGCGGTGTGAAATGTTTAAAACATAAATTGTAAAGATTCAGGGCAGATTTTTTGATCTCATCTATGTAGCGTTTTGCTTTAAACACAAATATTCCAGAGTTCCAATAATGATCGTTACTTAACTTACGCTCGGGCTTTTCTGTAAAATCTTTCACTATATGACATTTTTCTTTCTGATCATATACTGCATTTATATAGCCGTATTCAGAATTGAATTCATGAGGCTTAACCCCAAAAGTGACTGTGTGCTGCAGTAACAAACAAAGTAATGTTTGTGAGAAGCTTTATTGAAGATGAAGGAAGGTCCTTCGAAATCGGTTTTC
>NZ_LYUY01000207.1:0-346 GCF_001675785.1 Wolbachia endosymbiont of Nomada ferruginata | reverse complement strand
ACCGCTTTTAATTTACCATGTTGAACGTTGGTTGTAAACGTTTTTTGTATAGACTTTAAGTCCAACTGGTCACAGAAACGAAAAAACTTACTTGACAAACTCCGCCAGCCCTCTTATTGTAGTATTAAGGGTATTTCTGACTCAAAACTTGTTTTTGATCCGCGCGGGTTCAATAACAAAAATTCAGTAAAAAACTTGGAGTATCTATTGGCGGATTACATAAAATTATAGCGGCTGCATGTCTTTTTAATTTTTTCTACATTCAGCCAAATCGCGCTTATTTTAAGCGTTAGCACATTATTACAGCGCCAATTTAAAGTATTAGAGGGTCAAAACTCGCACCACG
>NZ_LYUY01000099.1:0-4413 GCF_001675785.1 Wolbachia endosymbiont of Nomada ferruginata | reverse complement strand
GATCTATGTTAAGGTATAGTAGGGGATCTATGTTAAGAGATACCGCGAATGAATCGCGGTATGACGGTGTAGATGATGGTTAAGTAATTCGTCATCCCGCTACGTGTTAGCGGGATCTAGAGATACCGCGGCGGTATAGCTATACCTTTTTTCTACTTAGTTTGGGTTATGCAAGAAGTCTATTCTGTTAACTCTTCCTTTTATTATTTTTCCTTCAGAAGTGCTATAATAAATAATTAATCTATTAATGTTAACCTTTATCCATGATTTGTAAGGATTAGAGGTGAAGATATGGCTAAAGGAAACAATACCCTATTAATATTTGACTTTGATAACACTATTACTAATGGGCACATGCACAATGCTTTTTCTAGGTTAAGCAAAAGTGACTTTGTTTCTACTCAAAATAATGCAGTGACTGACATTGATATAGGAAATTTTCTAGGGAGTACAGGTGGAATAAAAAATGAAGAGAGGTTGAAATCTACATTACAATCTGCACTTTCAGGTGGAATAGAAGTTAATATTGCATCATATACAGGATATCCAAATGCTGTAAAAAAAGTAGCGGAATATTATTTAGGTTTATCTGAAAAACAAACAGGTAGTATTTCTGTATTTGGTGGGTTTCCAGGAGATTATGATAGTCAGTTGCAAGAGTTAGATGTTAGAGAACAACAAAGTCAAGTCGGAAAGAATTTGCACATCTGTGAGGCAATTGTGAATTATAAGAACAATCACAATGGTCGGTTACCAAAAACTGTTATGTTGGTTGATGATAGTGTGGGTAACATAAAAAGAATTAATGAGTTCGTTGAATCAATGAGCAAAAGAAAGGGATGGCTTAAAGAAAATGGGCTGAGTGTTGAAGATATAAACAATATTAAATTTGAAGGCATTCAAGTACCTAAAGAGGACAAAAATGTTGGTTATCTAGAAAGAGTACAGGAGTTTGTCAATGCTAACTTGGTACAAGAACCAATTTATGAAAATTTAAGGGAAGAAGAATCACTATATGCTACAGCTAATAAAAGCACCATCTCCTTAAAAGAAGAAATGAAAGGAATTAGGCTTCTTCTGAATGAAGATGGTGTTAGATCAAAAAAAGCGATACATAATGTTCAAGATGCTTTTAAAAAACAAGTAATGGAAGCAATCAAAAAGCAAGGCTATAGTGTGAGTAGTGAGGAAAGAGAAAGTGGGATTACTGTTGAAGGAAGTAAACCAATAGACGTTCAGCAGATAATACAAGATAATTTTAGTCAATTCACAAAGTTACATGATAAGGCGCTTAATGATAACAAAAACGAAAATCTTAGGAAAAAAGAGCCCATATATCAGAACACTGAAGAGTTATTATCATCACTTCCTCAAAAAAGGAAATCAAGTGATGGTATGGTTGCTGATGGTGAGAATAAAAAACAAGATATTAAGGACATGTCGTCATCCGAAACACAAGCAAACCCAACACGCTCAAAACGTCATGCAATGATGCTTGACCCTCAGCAAATAGAATCTATATACCAGAATGCTGAAGAGTTATCACCAGGTAAAAAATACGCACATATTCAAATCGTTTCCTTAGCACAAGAATTCAAGGCAATCAAAGCTTTTTTTCAAGATTGTATTCAAGAGGTAATAAATGCTATTTGCAATTTATTTAGAAGAGAAGTGGCAACAAAAATTGAAGGGCAGGGCTATAATGTAAGTAATAAGCAAGGAAGTAGTGAAATTACTGTCAAAGGAAGTAAGCCAATAGATGCTTCAAGAATAAACAAAGATATTATTGTCGAGTCCTTAGCTCAAATAATCGAGAAAAAAGAGAAAATCAAAGATCTTAACAATAATTATAAAGGCGACCAGCTGGAGCAAAACATATCAAAGTTATTGAACGCTGATTTGCAAAAGAAAGATATAAACTCAAACTATAATGATGGGGAGCCTACACATCAGACCGTTCAAGAAGCACGGAACTATCATCGGCAAAAGAAAGACATAAACTCAAACTCTGTGAGAGGAAACTATAATGATGGGGAGCCTATATTTCAGACCGTTCAAGAAGCACAGAACTATCATCGGCAAAAGAAAGGTATAGACTCAAACCCTGTAAGCAAAAAACCACTTGCACCACCAGTACCTACTAAAAATTATACGGAAAGGGTTATACAAAGCAGAAATATAGAAGGGATTGGAAGAAATAAGTGATTTATGTGTAAAAAACAAGAGTTAACTGACAGAAGAATTAAAACTAATGCACTAAGCTTTAAGCATAGAAACCACTTTATTGTAACTTGGCAATGATTTAATTTCTCCAATTGCAGCTAGAGTGGTTTTTTCATGCTGAGATAATAATTCTTTTGCTGCTTTTTTTACGTTAGCAGTGGTAACTGCACTAATTTTTTCTATTAATTCACTTTTACTGATATATTTATTATAGTTACCGTAGTAGTGTCCCAATGTTTCAGCACGTGAGCTAACACTTTCGCGTGACATCAAAATTTGGGATTTTACTCGCTCTTTCACTCTATTTACCTCTTCTTCCTTCAGATTATCTGTAGACAACTTTTTCAACTCTGTCGTTATAGATTTTAAAAGCTTATCTAAGTTACTACTATCTGTGCCAGCAAAAATGGAAAACATCCCTGTATCAGTGTAGCTGGAATTAAATGAATAAACAGAGTAAGCTAATCCCTGCTTTTCCCTTACTTCCTGGAATAAACGTGATGACATTCCGCTCCCTAATATAGAATCAAGCACTTGAAACGTGTGATATTTATCGTCATGGCGAGAAACACTAGGTAGACCAATTAGCAAGTGCACCTGATCTAATTTACGATGTTCTAAATACTCACCACCAGTACAGCTCGCATTTTGGCTTTTTTTCAGCTCTTTAGAATGAATCTTTGAGAGAAAATCTTTGGTTAATGCAACAACTTCTTCATGTTCAACATTTCCTGCAACGGCAAATAGCATATTCTCACCAAAGTAATGCTCATTTATGTAATTATCTAGATCTTCTCGAGTAAAAGATTTTACAGTATCTTGCGTGCCTAAGATTGACCTGCCGAAAGGTTGATCTTTATAAGCTGCCTCAAAATATTTGTCGAAAACAATGTCACTTGGTGAATCATTAGTCTGAAAAATCTCTTGTATTACAACGCCCTTCTCACGTTCCAATTCATCTTCTGGAAATGTTGAATTCATCAATATATCTATTAATATATCAATACCAGTTTTGATGTCCTTCTTGAGAACTTTTGCATAATAGGTGGTGCTTTCTCTACCGGTGCTAGCGTTGAAAACTCCACCTATGTCATCAAAAGCTTTTGCAATTTCAAAGGCAGTTCTTGTCTTCGTCCCTTTGAAAGCCATGTGTTCTAGAAAATGGGATATTCCATTTTGATTTGCACTTTCCGCTCTACTGCCAACACCAACTCGTATACTTAAAGCTACGGAATCAATATCACGCACCTGCTCAGTTATTATGCGCAGACCATTATCTAATTTTGTTACCTGGGGTATATTCATCTCATATATTCTTCTAAGTTCTCTTCTGCAAAATCCCAATTAATCAAATGATCAAGGAAAACTTTTATGTAGTCAATTCTACGGTTTTGACAATCTAAATAATAGGCGTGCTCCCACACATCCATAGTGAGTAATGGAACTTGACCATAAATTAATGGCAAATCTGCATTTGGAGTTTTGGTGATTTTAAGCTTTCCTTTTTCAAACACTAACCACACCCATCCACTACCAAACTGGCTTACTCCATAATTGGAGAATTCTTCATAAAATTTATCAAAGCCACCGATATCGTCCTGAATTTTTTTTGCTAAAAGACTACTATCTTTAGGCTTACCACCACCATTTTTTTTCATTGAGTTCCAATAAAAAGTGTGGTTCCAAACTTGTGCTGCGTTATTAAATATAGGCAAGTTGCTGCTATTACCATGAACTTCTGTTATTAATCCCTCAATTTTCACATGCTGATAATCCGTATTTTCAACCAGCTCGTTGAGTTTATTTAAATACCCTTTATGATGCTTATCATAATGAAAGTCTAAAGTTTTTGCAGATATGTAAGGCTCTAAAGCTGTTTTATCATATGGTAATTCAGGTAAAGTAAAATTCATTCAACCTCCTCAATTTCTAACCTAGATAGTATTGCAATATGTGCTCTTGTGCAACATATAATTAATAGCTAAAACATTTAGGTATCTATTGCATTATTCTAAATTATACTACAATAACGATTATTATATAAGCCATAGAAATGGATTAAATGCAAAAGTTACTTGACACCCTTCGCCAACCCCCTTATCATGAAACTGAAGCTATTGTATTTGCTTTCGCCAATCTGCAGATTAAAAGGTAAGGATTACTTAATGTATCGGCGTCTTATGTTCAATT
>NZ_LYUY01000098.1:0-4663 GCF_001675785.1 Wolbachia endosymbiont of Nomada ferruginata | reverse complement strand
TGTTGGATACTTTTTTCTCATCTTTACCCCGTACTAAAATTTCAGATATTATAGCCTTTTACTTGTTTCCGGACAACCTCTAAGCAGGAAAAAAGGCAAAGAATCCCCAGGGTAGCCAGTATTCAAATTCTCCCTTGTTCTATTTGACGTCTTTTGATGTCTTGAACAGCGCGTTTCGGCTTGTATAGCTAGAAGTTTTATAAAGACATGAGGTGCACATAGTGCAAAAAATTAAACATGAGACGCCAAATACGTTGAGTTTTTTGTCATTTAATCTGTACAGAGAAGATAAATAAATAGCTTCAGTTTCATGATAAGGGGGTTGGCGAAGGGTGTCAAGTAATTCCGTTCCTTATGGGTAAAAAAAGAGAAACTCTAAGTTGCAGCCGCACAATATTTCTCTTTTCTGCTGTTGATGATTATTTCGCCTATTGTAACTGCCGCTAGAATAAAGCAATAATATACCTGTGTTAATAAAGAAATAGGTGATACAGAGGCGATGCTACCTGCTAGCAATAGTTGGGAACCATAAGGTAAGATACCTTTTGTAGCACAAGCAAAAACATCTAATAAGTATGCGCTGCGATGTGGCGCAATACTGTGTTTTTGTGCAAGCCTTTTTGCAATGCCACCACTTAGTAAAATAGCAATGGTATTATTGGCAACTAAGGTAGTAAACATAGACGCAATTCCTGCTATCACAAATTCAGCTTTAGTTTTTGTGATATTGCTTTCATCGATGAGTTTATGCAACGCTTTTTGACCTTGCTTGTACATTATATGGCTCAATCCACCGATAAATAGAGCAAATATCACTATTTCGTTTACTTTTTTGAAACCGTCATACACGTCATGAGGAAATTGAATGATAGCATAGTCAAAAAAAGTTATTCCTAGCACACCAGCAATAATTATGTTTATAGTTATTGTTACTAAAGTGGCGACTTCAAGCAGCCCCATGATTATTAAAGAAATGTAAGGAATAATTTTTATTATAGAATAATAATCTAAATTTGATATAGAAATAATTTTTGTACTATTTGAGGCAACTGCTAGGTAGATGAGTGTTATAATGCTGGCAATAAGTGCAACTTTAGAGTTCATTTTAAGTTTATCTTTTGCTGAAGCTTCCTGTGAAGAAACAGATGCAATGGTGGTATCAGATATCATCGAAAGGTTATCGCCAAACACGGCACCACCTACTACAGTTGCAGTTCCTATTTCGAGACCAAAAGCTCCACTTTTTGCCAGATTAACAGCTATAGGTACCATCAGCGCAACAACTCCCATAGATGTGCCAATTGCAGTTGAAATAAAAGCAGAAGCCAAAAATACTCCAGGCAGCAGTAATCTTGCTGGAAGGAAATTAAGAATTAAATTAGCAACAGTGTCTGCGCTACCGATTGATTGAGTCACCGCAGAAAATGCTCCAGAAAATAAAAAAATTAAACACATAGTAAGGGTGTTTTTGTCACCCATGCCCTTGATAACAGTATCGATGTTATGCTGAATTTTATTTGTACCACGTGAGACAGCAAAAAATAGTGCTGGCAATAAGCAGATTACTGGTGAAACCTGATGAAGTGGATTATCAGTTCCGATAAAAGAAAAATAAGCACCACTTCCAAGATACAAGATTAAAAAAATAATCAAGGGGACAAAAGCTGTCATTTTACTGTACCTAAACTTATAACTATAACTAATTAAGTGGTTTTAAGCAAGTTTGGTTTTCACTAGTTCTACAGGAAGTCAATAGCAGAGTTTTAAACTTCATATTTAATCTACTAAATAAATAGCACATGTAGCTTATTGCTTGACAATAGGATCTAATTGTTGTCTAGATTCCAGCATCACGCGCACAACTGTACGAACATTTGTTTGCGAAGAAATGTTATAGCTGGTTTTGCTTCAAACACAAAGATGTCATCCGAGTAGCTGACTACTTGGATCCAGGTTGGATACTGAGTTGGTGAGTATAAAAGTATAGCTAACGCGAGCTCTACGTCATACCGCCGCAGAATAATTAACCGTCATACCGCGATTCATTCGCGGTATCTCTAGATCCCGCTAACAAGTAGCGGGATGACGGTTGTCGTTTAGCCATAAATATTTAAGAAATTTACCAAATGAAAAAAAGGCAAAGAAAACCCGTGCTAGTTATTCACTCTCTATTTTAAAATTTGACGTTGGGTGATGTCTTGAACAGCGCGTTTCAGCTTGTATAGCTAGAAGTTTTATAAAGACATAAGGTGCACATAGTGCAAAAAATTAAACATGACACGCCAGATATACTAAGTTTTTTTGTCGTTTTATCTGCACAGACTGAAGATAAATAAATAGCTTCAGTTTCATGATAAGGGGACTGGCGAAGGGTGTCATGTAAGTTTTTTCGTTTCTAACGGTTGTTAACGTGTTGCCAAAAACTATGCAAGAAGTCTATTGAAATCGCGTATATCAATCGTTGTAAAATCACACAATTGCTCTGTAGAGCTATGCCCTGTAATAATTACTATACCATTTTGCTCAGAGCGTATTGAGATTAAGTTCAGCACTAATTCATACGTTGCACTATCAAGATTACAAAATGGTTCATCTATCAGCCAAACGTTTGCATTAGAAATCAAGAGGCGAGCAAGCGCAACTCTCCTTTTCCAGCCTGCAGAAAGTTCGCCATATCTAATATTAAGTACAGGTTGCAACTGCAAGCAACAAATAGCTGCCACAATCAATTCTCTAGTATTTCGTATTCCTGCCCAGAATTCTACGTTTTGAGCAACAGTTAAGCTATCTTTACAGGCATTCTTATGGCCTATATAGACCATAGAAGGTATATAGGATTTTGGATCATCATATATATCTTTTCCGCAGTGCCTTATATTGCCTGATACCGGCGGTAAAAGTCCAGATAAACTTCTAATTAAGCTGGTTTTACCACTACCATTTGGACCAGTGATTAGAATCTTTGATTTTAGCTCAGCTTTAAAACTGAGATTCTTAAATAGTACCTTATTATTACGAGCGCAGGATAAATTTTCACATTCAAGCATGGATTATCTGCCCTTCCCCTTATGTTTACCTTGAGTTGAAGCCTGAGCTTTTACAAACAGCTCCCAAAATCCTTTCTGTCCGCCTTCTCTATGTATCAATTGTGCAAAACGCTGCATTAAACCATTACCCATCATAACCATCTTTGTCCATTTACCTACCGGTTTTGCTATGTCAACTATTTCTGGATCTTCTTTATAAACTTGCACATCTTTTTGTTTCTCGCGTAGCGTTTCTTGTTGTTTCATCAACTCTTTTTGCTTATTTTTTTGATATAATTCATTGAATTTTCTGTCTTCTTCCCACTCTTCTTTAAAAACTTTTCTAGGAAATATGATTTTTCTAATGCGATTTTTGTATATTTTTCTCAAAAAGAGAAATACTGCAGCTACAGCAAGTAATGTTACGCTATATGTTATGATCTGTGTAAGTGGCATTTCCTGTATCTAATTCATTAAAAATACCCTTGTTATTATACCATAATTATAGAAATTGTGCAATTTTTTTGCGGGTAAAGACAATATAAAAGCAGTACTGCTCTATTTCGAAAATTGCGCAAATATCTGACGAACGGGCTTGTATGTAATAAGGTTTATTTCTATACTTCTTAGAGAATTTAGAAGTAAAACAAATATGAACTGCTATAAAACTCATACGTGCAATGAACTGAGGAAGAACGACGTAGAAAAGGAAGTTACCCTTTCTGGATGGTTATATCGTAAGCGCGACCATGGTAACCTAATTTTTGTTGATTTAAGAGACTTCTACGGAATCACTCAGCTAGTATTTAATAATGACAAAGACTTTTTTGATGAGATATCAAATTTAAAATTGGAGAGTGTAATTACTGTTACAGGAATAGTTGAAGCTAGAACTGAAGATACGGTAAACAGCTCTATTTCTACCGGAGAAATCGAGGTGATAGTCAACAATTTGCGCGTTGAGTCGGAAGTTGAGTTCCACTTTGATGAAGAAATAGCAAAAGAAGAAAGAAGTATATTGGCAAGCATTACCGGCGAGCAAGAATACCCAGAAAACATGAGATTTAAATATCGATTTCTTGACTTAAGACGTGAAAAAGTCCGCAACAATATTATTTTGCGCTCACAAATTATTGCAGAGCTCCGCAAGCTCATGATAGAGCGAGGATTTTTAGAGATTCAAACTCCAATACTCACTGCTTCCTCTCCTGAAGGAGCACGCGACTACCTAGTGCCAAGCAGGCTAAATCCTGGCAAGTTCTATGCATTGCCACAAGCTCCGCAGATTTTCAAACAGTTGCTCATGGTTTCAGGGTTTGATAAATATTTCCAAATTGCACCGTGTTTTCGTGATGAAGACGCAAGGGCTGACCGTTCTCCGGGAGAGTTTTATCAGCTAGATCTTGAAATGTCTTTTGTAACTCAAGAAGACATCTTTCAGATTATTGAGTCTACCTTATATAGAGTGTTTGCTAAATTTTCTCGTAAGTCTGTTGATAAAGATTTTCCACGTATTACATATAAAGAAGCAATGCTTAAATATGGTTCTGATAAGCCAGATCTGCGCAATCCACTATTAATCAGCGATGTTACAGAAATTTTCCGTGATTCAGGGTTCAATATTTTCAAAAGCAATA
>NZ_LYUY01000097.1:0-4675 GCF_001675785.1 Wolbachia endosymbiont of Nomada ferruginata | reverse complement strand
GTCCGCTTTGCAACTCATTTGACAGTAACCTTAAAAAAGCTTGCGATTTACTTGATAATAGTCTTTTAAAGCCTGCAAATATTAACATTAAAGAAACGCTTGATCACCTAAAAAAAATCAGAGAAGACATCAAAAAAGATTTAGATTGGCTACATGCAGAAATTTCAGAAGTTTTAAACAACACTAAAGAATTGACAAAAAAAGCACATTCACTAGATATTGAAGGTACTTTTTCTAGGTTTGAGAATGCTATTAAAATTGCTGAAGATAAAATTGAACGATTTGAACCAAGCCGCTTTGTAGGCTGGCTTCAATCAACTACGCAGTCTAATAATAACGAGTTCCTTAGCATGCTAAAAAAGTTAAAAGAGGATACAGAAGAGGAAAAAACGGAATTGAAGGAGCAATTAAACGTAGTAAGGAATGAATTAGAAGAAATAAAAAAGAAGCAAGCTCAACCAAGTACGCCTGATTTAGAAGCTAACAATGGAAATAATACTAATAAATTATTAGTGTTAGAAAATAAAGTCAAAGAACTACGTGACACAGTTAGAAAGTTAGAGCTGGAAGCAGAACAAAATAAGCTGCAGCAAAAGAAGGAAAAGTTAGAGCAAAAAAAATCTGAACAAGAAAAAACAGATGAATGGAAAGAAAAAATCAACGGCAAACCAAGTGACTTTCTATATTATTTATTAGAATCTATTAAGCTGGAAGAAAAAGATAATAAAGAAAAAAAGGTTGAGGCAACATTACGAAATTTTGATAATAAAGTTACGATCCACTGGAAAGATGCCTCTCAAACAATTTGCCATATTAAAAAACAAGGTGATCTGCAAATTGAGTCTAGCGCAACAATGTTTACAGACCCAAATGTTCAAGCAGCATGGGAAATGGCGCGGGGTAAATCACTATAGATCACTCAGTAATAACCTTAAGTGTTAATAATGATAAAGAGAAATTAAGGCTAGATATCTACGTAGCTGAAAAGTGCAACATATCACGCAGTAAAGCACAAAGATTGATACAAAATGAGCAGGTGAAATTACTTGGCATACCGATAATTAATAATGATCACATAGTAAAACCAGGTGAAGAGTATATAGTACATCTCGTTCAACCTGACATATCCACATCAATTGAGCCTAATTATGACATAAAACTTGATATCATCTATGAAGATGAGGACATTATAGTTCTGAGTAAACAAAGTGGATTAACAGTGCACCCAGGTGCTGGGACAAACAATGATACGCTTTTGAACGCAATTATCGCTCACCTTGATGTAAGACCAGGAATTGTTCATAGACTCGATAAAGATACCAGTGGACTGATGGTAATTGCAAAAAATGAAGGAGCCCATGGTTTTTTGTCTGAATTGTTATCAAACCGTAAAATAAAGCGGGAATATTTAGCAGTAGTTTGGGGAGCATTATCTTCCCAGCAGGGAACTATAGAAACTAACATTGCTCCCAAACGCGGTAATAAAGAAATGATGTGTGTTACAAAAACAACGGGCAAATTAGCAATCACTCACTATTTAGTGCAAAAAGTTATAGGACAAGTAAGCCTCGTTAAATGCACTTTAGAGACAGGCAGAACACACCAAATTCGAGTCCACATGAGCCACATAGGACATTCCATAGTTGGTGATCAAGTTTACGGAAAAAATAGTAGTAAAAGCACAAAATATGCTAAAAACTCTAGTTTTATTCGTAATTTCAATAGGCAAGCACTACATGCTTATACACTGGGCTTATATCACCCAAAAAGCAAGGAATACATGGAATTTGTCTCTGATTTACCGCAAGATATAAAAACTTTAATTGGTGAGTTTGACAACATATCTTAATAACATTCGTATTAACCTGTCAATATTATCATCCATGTTATCAGGAAGTTAATTAATGAAAGAAAAACTGCTGCACTACCTAGATCTTTCACCTTTTTTGAAAGTATGTGTTGTTCACTGGAAATACGCTCAATTGTTGTTTCAAAAGCAGTGTTAACAATTTCCACAATTAACACCAGGAATAGGCTGCTTATCATTACTGCACGTTCTAGATTACTTACATCCAAAACAAACAAAGTTGAAACACATACTATAAAAAGTAGTAACTCCTGTCTGAACGCAATTTCTGATATAAAAGCTGATTTTATTCCTTCACAAGAGTATTGAATTGCTTTTATTAGACGAATAATGCCCTTCTTCATTATTATTCATAAAACCCTTTAATCAAAATTTTAACTCATTTGGATTTGCTACACCCTATAGCATTTTTATCATTTGTTCACCCTATTGGTTTTGAAATTAAGATTTACTGCAACTACAATAAGTACTCTTATCATCACATTTTGGTGTTAAGTCGGGATAGAACGTGAGTATGGCATCATTCTTTCTTACAAACACTGATTGATAATTGTCATCTTCCATTTTATATAGGCACATTCCATCTTTTCCTAATTCCTTAAACGCCTTAGTTGCAAAAATTAAAATATCATCAGCATGAAGGTTATATGCATATCCATTTGGACACTTAACTTTTACTTTTCCATCCTTGCCCAAATATTTCATTCCAAATGTATAAATTGGCGGCTTAATATCTGATTTATTGCACAGGGATTCATCATTCCAAATCGCACCTGCCCATTTATCTTCTTGAGCTTCAACATATCTACCTACAAAATGCATACCACCTAATTTATCATTTGGCTCACCACAAAAAATATGTCCAAACCCTATAGTTTCTTTTTCACTTCCACTATTTGTAAACCAAATGTTAGCCAGTTCATCTTTAAATAACTCCAAATCCGCATCTGGCGTAATCACTTGATGATTAAGCTTATCATATATTCCTTTCACTACTTCTTGATGTTGCGGACAACTAAGTAAAATTTTGAAATCTTCTTTCTCTGGATGTGCTCCCCAATCTCCACAAACTTTCAACGCTCCTCTATCGAAGTCAGTTAATTCTGGAAACGGTGGCATATAACCTGGTTGTGAACTGAAAAATGGTTCAAAATTGACCTCAACATTTTCTTCTACATAGCTGGTGTGAAAATAATGACCCTTAATATAAAAAATAAATCCTATTATTGGTATTATTAAACACAAAATTAGTTTAACTGTCTTCGACATAATCACGTTCACAAAAAAGCTAACTTACAAGAAACAATTTAAAAAAGTTTTAATCTAATCATTTTTGCAGAGCAGCAACTCCTGGCATTTCGTCACCACCCAGCCAACTTAAAAACGCTCCTCCACCAGTGGAAGCATATGTAAAATCCTTATCGGTAAAGCCTGCAGCGCTTATTGCAGATAGACTATCGCCTCCCCCTATTATGCTGGTTAACTTTCCTTTGTGCGTTAAGTCACTTACGATTTTCATTACCCCTATTGTACCACTTGCAAAAGCTGAATGTTCAAAAACACCAATAGGTCCATTCCACAGCAGAGTCTTACTGCTTGCTATTATACTGCTTATTGTACTCAAAGTTTGTGGTCCGATATCCAAAATTATATCACCGTCCAAAATGGACTCAGTTCTTCTTGAAATACTAGTGCTGTAATCAGAGTTTACTGCAACCAGAACGTCTTCTGGCACAACTATTTTGCAATTGTTTTTATTTGCTGTTTCAACAATATTATGTAGAAGGTCGTCAACACCATTTTGAAAGAAAGATTTCCCTATATTTACTTTGCTAAATGACAAAAAATTATTGGCTATTGCACCACCTAGAACTAGGTAATCAACCTTTTCTGTTAGCTTCATAAGCACTTTTATTTTAGTTGATATTTTAGCTCCCCCAACTATCGCAGTAATAGGTTTAGCTTTAAATGATACAGCTTTTTCAAGATACTTTAGCTCATCTTGCAAGCAAAATCCCGCGTAAGAAGGTAAAAATTCTGTAATGCGTGAAATAGAAGCGTGAGCTCTGTGAGAGCAAGAAAATGCATCATTTACATATATATCCGCTAGAGATGCTAATTGTCTGGCAAAGTTTGCATCATTCTCCTTTTCCCCTTCATAAAATCTTAGATTCTCCAGTAATATTATATCTCCTGCATCCATAGCACTCACTGCTTTTTGCACTTTTTCACCAACGCAATCATCAATGAATTTCACTTTTTTATTTAGTAACTGTGATAAAGTGTCAATTATATTTTTTAGCGACAGATTATCGTCTCTAGCCTTTGGGCGTCCGAAATGCGATATAATAATAATCTTTGCACTTGCATTCACTAAATACTGAATAGTAGGCAATACTCTCAAAATACGAGTGACGTCACGAATTTCTCCATCTTTTATAGGAACATTGAAGTCAACTCTGAGTAAGACGGCTTTATTGTGAAGATCGCAATTTTCTATACTAGGTATATTCATTATAAAATTGAAGCTATAAAGTCACTATACAGCAGTTTGATCTAAAGTAAAGTTTTAAGCTTACGAACGTTTAAGGAAATTTGCATGCCAAACACTTGACACTGGAACCTTATCGTCATGCCACCACGAACCGTCATACCACGATTCATTCGCGGTATCTCTAGATCCCGCTAACAAGCAGCGGGATGACGATTGTCAGGGTGTCATCCCAGCGCCCCTATGATGTCATTCAAGTAGCTGACACTGGTTCCTTTATGATGGCAGTGCCCCTATGGTGTCATTCCAGTGCTTGA
>NZ_LYUY01000010.1:0-23907 GCF_001675785.1 Wolbachia endosymbiont of Nomada ferruginata | reverse complement strand
TGTTGGATATTTTTTCCTCATCTCTTACCTCAATATTCTTTCTTTATATACTACGTATTCCTTGGTTTGTGGACAACCTCTAAACCTAATATGGGTTTAACAAATTGGCGTAAAGCACCTAAGGGAAAAATCTTTTTTTCTGACACGCAAGTAGCAAAAAATGAAATTGCTCAGCTAAACAGGATAGTAAATATGTATATAGATTATGCAGAGTTTCAAGCTGCTAGAGGTAAAGTAATGTATATGAAGGATTGGAAAGAGAAACTTGATGCATTTCTAAAATTTAATGAGCAAGATATATTGCAGAGTTATGGCAAAGTTTCTCATGAAGTGGCAATTACCTTAGCTACAAAAGAATATGAGATATTTAGAAAAACACAGGATAAGTCGTACAAATCAGACTTTGATAAATTGATAGAAGAAAAGAAAAGTCTTGATCAAAAAAGTGTAAAAGCTCAGGGCTAAATCTCATAAAAATAAAGAAATCAAGAAGAGGTAAAAATTGCTTTATATTGTTTCTTCTAAGCATTTATCTTTCATTTCTTTTGCCAGATAGCTTGAAAGAGGTGCATATGAGCTGAAAAATATCAAGTTAGTTTCCTAAATAAAACCTTCATACAAATTTTTTCTTTACAATGAATAAAAATGACGTTAAACTTACGCGTAAGTTTATTTGCACCAATGAAATCATTAAGAGTACCTTTCATTTGCCTTTTAAAGGGTGTTACAAGCGTTAGTTAGGTCAGGGTATTTCTATCCTCAGATCATAGAATCGTCTTAAAACGCAATTACGGGCCATTTGTTTTTATTTGTCTTTCATTTCTTTTATCAGATAACTTTGAAAGAGAGCTTTAGCCACACACACATATCCATAGCTTATTATTATTGTAAGTAAAAGGGAAACGAACAGAGTAGTATGTTTTAAAGTCATACTACTTATTATTATTATATAATAATAGGGGTTATTTTGAAAACTGAAAATCGAACAAAGTCCTCTATATTCCTACCATCTTGCCTTCTTGTTCAGACTGCAGTCTCAAAATCTAAAGATGCTCTTAAACTATTGAAAATCTGGTATTTTTTTAATTATTAACAAATTCTGACTTCGTAGACTGAGCAGAATCTGAACAAAATTGGCCAAGACTGAAAACTGAAATATTTAAGCAGTAAAGGATTTTGGTAAAAAAGTTTAGATATCTAAAATTTGATCATTATAAACCCAAACATTTGGATTTTCTTCTAGAACAATATCCCCATACTCCGGTGATTTATAATCAGTAGGTAAAATTTTCTCATAAACTGTAACATTCTTGTTTAGTTGACTGTCAAATCAAGCAGAGAGTGTTACTGTTAACTCTACAAATGGGGAATTTTATCCAATTTATAACATTGAAAATGGGATGCTGATAGAACATTCACCACCTCCACAAGCAAATATAGTAACCACAGCTCTTGCCCGTTATGACAAAGAGGCAAATGGTTCCTACGTTGTAAATGGCCTTGAAGTAATGTTTTTGCAAAAGGAAGAAGAGGGCAAAAAGCAAGTATTCGTGATTAATGAGGGTAAAGCTCATGTTGATGGTTATGAGATTGAGTTACCTCACAGTATTCGTGTTTCTTTTGATGAAGATCCGAATATAAAATCAGTTGAATCAGAACCACACACTTTTCAGCCAAATAGCCAAAGAGTAATGGAACTTAAAGTTAATGATTTTCCAATCAGTGAAATTAAAAAAGTAGATATCACTGTTCAAAAAACCATTACCATTACTCATGGTTCATATTCTGGAGCTATTGATCCGATACCTGACTCTGCAGTACTTGAGATTATTCAAATTAAACAAGGCAATGTTATTTATGAAAACAGTATAGATTACAAACTAAACGCAGGAAATGTTGATTGGTCACTACCAGGAAAAGAACCAGCACCTGGAAGTAGTTACCTGATAACCTATCGCTGTCGCACTCATGTAAGCCCTGAAGATATAAGTGAAGAAGGGTGTAAAGTAAAAGGAGCAGTTGATAATAGTCTGGTTTTGATTGATTATACCTGGAAAATGCCACGCTATGATTTAATTACTATCGATAGCAAAGGAGTGGTAAGGAGAATAAAAGGAATTTCCCACTCTTGGAAACCATCGATGCCTCAAGCACCTTCTGGACAACTTTTGCTCTGCTACATTCATCAGACATGGAAAAACGGAGAAAAAGAAGGGGTAAAAATAGTGAATAATGCTATTCATGCTGTACCGATGAATGAGCTTGAAGCAATGAAAAAAGGAATAAATGATCTTTATGCGCTGGTTGCACAGGAACGTCTACGCAGTGATGCAAATTCAAGAGAACCTACTACCAAAAAAGGAGTATTTGTAGATCCGTTCTTTGATGATGATATGCGTGATCAAGGAATTTCACAATCTGCAGCAATAGTAAATAGGGAGCTGATATTGCCGATAAACGTAGAAATCATTGATATTGAAAGAGGTAGAGAACCTTATCTTTTACCTTATAAACTTGAACCGGTACTGGAGCAGCTTTTACAGACTAAAGGAGAAAAGATTAATCCATATCAAGCTTTTGATCCAGTTCCGGCACAAATTACTCTAAATAAAAACATTGACCACTGGACAGAGGTTACCACTAATTGGAAAAGTCCAGTAACCAGAGTATTTAATGTTAAAGAAACAACAGAATTGCTGTCAAGTACTTCATACGAAGCTGAATTTATGAGAGAAGCAGTACAAGATTTTGAAATTGAAGGTTTTGAGCTAGGTGAAAGGCTTAAAGAAGTAAAATTTGACGGCATCATTATCCAACCTATGTAAAAATAAAAAGAAAAAAAGTGGAAAATCAAGGACAAATAAGTGGAAAAATAAAAATCCCAGCAAATATTCCAGCAGGTACTAAATTAGTACAGTTTTGTGGTGATAAAGGAAGCTATGGAGAAGCAACGTACACTGGTAAAAAACTATTACCATAGAAGAGAGAAGAAGAGTTATCGCAGCAAGAAGAGTTGATCCTTTAGCACAAACATTTACTTTAAATGAGAGCAGACACATAGGGGGTCTAGATTTATGGTTCACAAACAGCGGCAAAAAACGTGTTGTTGTGCAGATTAGAGAAACAGCAGTGGGAATGCCCTCGCAGACTGTTATTGCTGAAAGCTATATTGAGCCGAAAGATATAAAAGTAGATGGCACAGCAACACGTATAGAATGGTCGCCAGTGTTTTGCCATGCAGGAGAGGAGTATGCAATAGTGCTACTCACTGATGATGCAGATACTGCAGTAAAAATAGCAGAACTTGGCAAATATGATGCAGTAAATAGCCGTTGGGTAACAAGCCAGCCATATCAAGTAGGAGTATTACTGTCGTCTAGCAATGCAAGTACGTGGACTCCACATCAAAATTTAGATTTAACGTTTCGATTACTAGCTGCAAAATTTAGCGAAAGTTCTCACGTTATTGATCTGGGCAAAGTTACTGCAAATAACGTATCAGATTTAATTGTTTTGACGAACGTCGAAAAAGTAGCATTTGATACCAATGTAGAATTTATCTTAACAGATGAAGAGGGAAAAGAGAACTTTTTGTCTGATAATTTGCCATTTGCACTGCGTGAAAGATTATCTGGAGAGCTAACGGTAAAAGCAAGCCTAAAAGGAGGGCGAGAAAAAAGTCCAGTGCTATATCCTGGGTTACAGCTAGTTATGGGCAATCTTTCAGAGTCTGGGGATTATGTTACAAGAAGCATTACAGCAGGAGCTAACACCAAGATCACCATAACATATGATGCGCTAATACCTGGCACTGCAGATGTAAAAGCATATGTGCAAAAAAATGTGGATTGGCAATTAGTAAATTTAACATCAGGAAAACCAATTGGAGAAAATTGGGTAGAGAGAGTCCACATACTGACAAACTTTAATGGCAATGAGACAAGGATAAAATTGGTTTTAAGTGGAACAGTTGTCTATCGTCCTAAAGTCAAAAATTTGCGAGTGATTATTACTTGAATCAATGCCAAATGACCAAAGCAAACGAGGATATACACTACCACATCCAGAAAATATTGCTGTGCAGGATGTTGTTCGTATCCGTACCACAATTGAGAAAATAGATGAAGATATTACCGAAAGAGAAGATGAGCATAATCAACTAAAAAATAATTTTAAACGATTTAGATTTGAAACTTTTTTGAATTTTTGGGAATGAAAGAAGCAATAGAAGCGTTACATCAAAGGATAAAGGATTTAGCAGCAAACAGCACACCTGATCAACTGGCATATCTTGCAAAATCGCTGGAATTAATAATAGATAAAAAAACTATTTCCAACGTTGTGCAAATGACCACAATAAAAGAAATAATTGATGTACTACAAGGAAGGCTTAAGGATTTAGCAGCAAATAGTACACCAGATCAATTAGCATATCTTGCTAAAGCATTGGAATTGATAGTCGACAAAAGTTCGGTTTCTGAAATTGTACAGATGACAGATGGTAAGCTAAAAGAACTTCTTGATAGTGCAAAAAAACACTTAAGTGACATAAACAGCAACAAAACAAACTCAATATCGTCAATAACTGCAGCAAAAACAAATTCTGTCAATGAAATTAACAAGCTTAGAGATAATGCCTTAAACACTTTAAAAGCATCATCAGATTCACACATATCGCTACTTGATACGAGAAAAGATGCGAATATTGCAGCAATAAACAGTATTAGCAACAGTCATAAAGATGGTCTTAAAGGTTTAGTAGAAGATTTTCGTGCTGTTAATAATGTACCATCTGGCTCATCAATTATAGGAGAAATAGAAACTCGAACTAAAAACATTCATAATGAGATAAAAACTAGAGATGATCAACTAAGAGCGTTGCTTACAAACGAAATAAGAAAGCGCAATATGGTTGAACCAGGGTCATTACCTTTCTTATTTGGTGTACTTGGTAGAAAAAATAATTACTTTGGCCACGGAACTTTTACGACAGAGCTTGGAAAGTGGAGTAGTGATATAACAAAAACCGACTGTATGTTGCAACTACTAGCAGGTAGCCATACATACGATACAGATTACGTTAGTTTTTATCGGCCAAGACAACTCTATTTTATAGAGGGAAATAAAGGAACATTTATTTACGGAGAGTTATGCACAAACAGTTTTTCGGGTAGTTACGATGAGATATACTATTACCCATATGCTGCACTTGGAGTAGTGTTTGTAAAAAATACAACAAATGTGAACATAAATAAAACAATGGAATTTGTTGGATCATCGTACTCTAGTACGGAGTATGGGGGTGCAGGATTATTTGTGGGAACACCAGATAATACCAATGCTAGTAAATCAATAATTTCGAAAATAATATGGAAAAATGTTTACCAATACACGAGTTCTAATAGCAAATTGGCCGGATCTGGCAATGTAGAAATTCCAGCAGGAAAAACAGTTGCAATGTTACTTTACACATCATCTTATCTATATTCTAGAACACAAGTTAGTCAAGGTATGCTTGCATCAAATTATGTACACAACTATGGTCAATTTATCCAGTGGGGAATATATAACTTACGTAGCAATTTTCTGACCACAGGGCTTGAGGTAGATGTAGAGAGAACACTAAAGGCTTGGCAATGTCCAGGATTATCTGAAACCTATGAGCTCTGGAGGTAGCAAATAATGCCAATTTATATTAGATTTGAAAATAACAAACAGATAGAAGTAACAGTACTTGAAAATAAGCCAACTGGGAATGATTGGTATGAAGCACCAAAGAATTTCGACTGGCAAAAGAGTTATCGATTAATTGAAAGAGGAGAAATTGTTGAGCGTACTAAAGAAGATATACAAAAGGAGTTGCTGGATAATGCGAAGCTTTGTGCATTTGATAGTATGCGTTTTTATTATGATAGCTATATTAACCAATATGCAGGGAATTCTCACCAAAAAGCTAAATCTTATGAGATTCAAGCAGAAGCCGCAAAAAACATTCTAGCAGCACCAGAATCTATAAATAAAAAAGATGCAGCAATTATAGAGCCTTTAGCAAGAGTGAGAGGAATTTCAGTAGTAGAGATGGCAAAAATAATTCAAGAGAAGGCAAAAAAAGCAGTAAAAGAAATAATGAAATGTGAAGAATTGGAAGACATCGCCAAGAAGAAAATTAAAGAAGTCAAAAGTGAAGAAGAGCTACAGACTTTGCTCGATGATTTCAGGAAAACAATGCAAGAAAGTTAAAAAGGGAAGAAATGCCAGAAGAATTTTTACACGGAGTAAAGGTTATTGAGGTAACCTCAGGAGCAAGATCAGTACGTACAGCTAAATTATCAGTGATAGGTGTAATTGGTACTGCCCCTGAAGCTGATGAGCAAAAATTTCCACTGAATAAACCAGTACTGATAGCAGGAAGCTTAAAGGAAGCAGCAAAGCTTGGGAAAAGTGGAACACTACCTTCTGCAATAAACGGAATATTTTCCCAAATTGGTGCAACAGTAGTAGTTATTCGAGTTGAAGAAAGTGAAAACAGTGATACAAAGCTCAAAGAAAGTGAAGCTATTCAAAATATAATTGGTGGAGTTGATGAAGAGACTGGAAAATATCAGGGAATTCAAGCATTCCTCAGCAGTGAAAGCATAATACATGTTGCCCCAAGAATAATAATTGCACCTCAGTTTACTCATCAATTGCCTGAATCTGAAAATCCTAAAAACCCAGTAGTAGCAGCTTTGATAGGAGTAGCAGAAAAGCTAAGGGCAATAATAGTTGCAGATGGACCAAATACCAATGATGAAGAAGCCATAAAATGGAGAAAAAGTGTAGGTAGCTCAAGAGTTTACGTTGTTGACCCATGGGTTAAGGTGTTTATTGAAGGAAAAGAAGAAATTTTGCCGTCTAGCCCATTTGTAGCTGGTTTAATAATGAAGTAACAACGATAATTCATCAAAATGGCTATAGGCTTTGGGGAAATAGAACATGTTCAAATGACTCAAAATGGGCTTTTCTGTCAGTGAGAAGGACTGCAGATTTAATCAACGATAGTCTACTTCGAGCTCATTTATGGGCAGTTGATCGCAATATTACCAAAACTTATATAGATGATGTGATTGAGGGGGTAAATTCTTATCTTGCAAATTTAAAAGCGCAAGGGGCGATTATTAGCGGAAAATGTTATGCAACTCCAGAGCTCAATACACCAACAAATATTGCAAGCGGAAAAGTGTCTTTTGATTTTGAGTTCACGCCACCATATCCAGCTGAACAGATTACTTTCAGGTCACACCTTGTGAGTGGCGCAATATTGTAAAAGGAGAAAGAGAGATGTTACCAAAGATCCTAAAGAATTTTAACGTATTTGTTGATGGTCGTGGTTATGCAGGAAAAATAGATGAAGTAACCTTGCCAAAACTTACCATAAAAACAGAAGAATACAGAGCTGGTGGTATGGATATTCCAATAAATATTGATATGGGCATGGAAAAGCTTGAAGCAGATTTCACTTTTTCTGAATATGACTCTGAGCTCTTTAGACTTTTCGGATTGATAAACAATAATGCTGTTTCTCTTACTTTAAGAGGAGGTTTGCAGGGAAGTAGTGATGCCGAATCAGTAGTAATTAACTTAAGAGGGCTCTTTAAGGAACTTGATTTTGGTAACTGGAAGGCTGCTGAAAAAGCAACACTAAAATGTATAATTGCTGCCAACTATTATAAGCTTACCATTGATGGCAGAGAATTGATTGAAATTGATGCAGAAAACATGATTCGCAAGATCGATGGTGTTGATCAAATGACTTCTATGCGCACAGCTTTAGGGATTTAAATAAAAGGGTAAAATTAATGCAAAAAATTAAATTAACTGAACCAATAAAAATCGATGGAATTTTAGTTTCAGAGCTAACTCTACGTCGTCCAAAAGTTCGAGACCGTTTAGCTATTGAACGTATGGGTAATAGTGATGCAGAGAAAGAAGTAGCACTGATTGGAAATCTTGCAAGTATTTCAAGAGAAGCAGTAGAAGAACTTGATCTTGCAGACTACAATAAGATTCAGGGAGCGTTACAAGGTTTTTTGTCTCAGCAGAAGATTTAAGGCTGAGCATATTATCACTTAGCTCAATGGTTGGTGGTGGAATCAATCAGTGGCTTGATATGGATATTGAAGAATTTATTACTTGGTTTGAAAGTAGCGGAAAATTATACAAATGAAGGCAATTTCTATAGTAATTGGAGCAACACTGCAAAGCAGTTTTAATAGTACGATAGCAGGTAGCACGAAGCAACTTTCTCGTATTGGTAGTACGATAAAACAACTTGAATCATCAAGTAAATCAGTATCCAAGTTTAAACAATTAAGCCACGATGCTCTGCTTGCTAGGCGTTCTTGGAATGAACTAGAAATAAAGACAAAATCTCTTGCTCAGCAGATAAAAAACGCAGAAGAACCAAGTAAGAGTCTGCAAAATGAGTTTACAAGGTCTAAAACTGCAGCACTGAAAGCTAAAACAGCTTATTTACAAAAAAGAAGTGCTCTCCACCATTTACGCACGGAGTTCAGTAAAAGTGGTAGAGATATAAAATCTCTTATTGGAGATCAAGCTAAACTTGGCTCTTCTATTGAAAAGCTTAAAAATAACTATACAGCTTTAAATTCCGTAATGCAAAAACGTAAGGGAGTTTTAGCGCAAAGAGCAAATTTTAGAGCTCAAATCATGGATACCGTGGCACTTGGCCTCACCCTTGCAGCACCACTTAAGGCTGCAATTAGTTTTGAGAGTGCCATGGCTGATGTAAAGAAAGTTGTAAAGTTTGAAGATACAGATGTAAATGGCTTAACAAAGCTTGGGGAAACATTAAAGGAAATGTCACGAACAATTCCGCTATCTGCAGCAGAACTTGCGCAAATTACTGCAAGTGGTGGTCAGCTTGGTATTGCAGCTAAAGATCTTACAATCTTTACAGACACTGTGGCCAAAATGGCAACTGCATTTGATATGTCAGCAGAAGAAGCAGGCGACGCTATTGCTAAACTTTCTAATATTTATCAAATTAAAATTGGTGAAATGAAAAGCGTTGGCGATGCGATAAACCATATCTCTGATAACACTGCGGCAAAGGCTCAGGACATTGTTCCAACGCTAAACAGGATTGGTGGTACAGCAAGGCAATTTGGTTTAACTGCAGTGGAAGCAGGAGCTTTAGCAAGTAGCTTCATTAGTCTTGGCAAAACTCCTGAAAAAGCAGGTACGGCGATTAATGCAATGCTCAGCAAGTTGCAAACAGCGAGTAAACAAGGTGGCAATTTTCAAAAAGCGTTTCAAGTGCTAAAAATAAATGCTCAGGAGTTTGAGAAAGCAATCGGTAAGAATGCACAAGGTACATTACTTAAGTTTTTAGAAACAGTTGCAAAATTAGATAAGCAAGAACGTTCTAGCGTTCTCTTTGACCTCTTTGGTCTTGAATATCAGGATGATATAGCGCTACTTACTGGTAGTCTAGATGAATATAGAAAATCTTTGCGATTAATAAACGAAGAATATCATGGCTCAATGCAAAGAGAGTTTGAAAATAGAGCAAATACTACAGCAAATAATCTTCAGTTACTTAAGAACTCAATAGCAGAATTGGGTATGAATCTTGGTGCGGTATTATTACCACCTTTAAATTTTACTGTTAATCTTCTCAAGTCAGCAACTACACAAGTAGCGCTGTATGCAAAAGAATATCCAATACTGACTACAGTAATCACGAGTACTGCTACAGCGTTGATTAGCATTAAAATAGCAGCTATATCTCTTGGATATGCTTGGACTTTTATAAAAGGTTCTTTATTCGCTCTTTTATCTACTTGGAGAATGTTTGGATCTGTTATTACTTTGGTAAAAATAGGTCTTTATTCTACTTCTGCAGTTTTTCCAGCAATTATTGCTGGATTTAAAGCATTAACAATTGCCGTGATGAGCAACCCTATGGGGCTGATTATTGGTGGTATTGCTGTTGCTGCAACTTTGATAATTACCAAATGGCAAGCAGTAAAGAACTTTTTTGTTACTATCTGGGAATCAGTGAAAATTGTATGGAAGTCTTTTTCTGATTGGGTAGGAAAATTTTGGAATAATATTACTCAGCCTTTTAAAACAATCAATAATCTATGGAGTAAAAAAAATGAGGCTAGACTAGAAGTTAGATCTGTAAATAACGTTATCAGTGATTCTCTTAAGTACCCCGTTACAGCACAAAGTAAGACTGTAGAAAACAAAATGCAATTTAGTATCAATATTCATTCAAGCCCTGAGCAGAATGCACGCAGCATTGCTGATGAAGTAATGGAACGAATTAGAGAACAATTTAGTGGCGCACTTTACGATATAAATTAAATTATGTTATCTCTTGGTCCATATAGATTTTCATTAATTGAGCAAGGCTTTACACGCAGAAGTGAATATCGCTGGCCTGCACTTGAGCGTATTGGGGAAAAGCCATTGCTCCAAAGTATTGGTCCTGGAGAGGACATTGTTGAGCTTGCAGGAGTAATCTATTCAGGAGGGCTGAAGCAAATAAATAATATGCGAAATTCATCGAAACCTCTTTTACTTATTGATGGCCAAGGTAACATTTTAGGCCATTTTGTTATCGTAAAAATAGAAGAAACACAGAAATATTTTTTTCCGAATGGTGAACCAAGGAAAACTGAGTTTCATTTAAGTTTAAAACATTATAGCAATTTATCATCACAAAATAACACTACTGACTTTACTGCAGCTGACAATGATGTACTACAAAACTAAAGAAAATGACATGTTAGATTTTATTTGCTGGAGACACTATGGATTCAGCTCTGGCACAGTTGAGGTTGTATTAAAAGCTAATCCTGGTCTTGCAGAGTATGAGCTTCTTCCTGCAGGGTTAACCATTAAACTGCCTGTAATTCAAAAAGCAATACAAAAGCAAGTAGTAAAACTATGGAATTAAAGTGACACCAGACTTTAGTATTTCAGTAGAGGGAGTTTTAATCACTGAGCTGATAAAGAGTCGATTGGTATCAATGCATATTACTGATGAAGCTGGAGTAATAAGTGATACTGCTATAATTCACCTTGATGACCGTGATTCGTTATTTGAGATTCCTAGAACTGGAGCAAAGCTGAATATTTTACTTGGATATAAAGAAACTGGCATTGTGCCAATGGGAGATTACATAGTAAATGAAATTGTGTTACAAGGCCCGCCACAGGCGTTAAAAATTAAGAGTCATGCAGCAGATTTAAAACAGTCTTTAAAGGAACAAGTGTTTAATGAGTGGCATCAAACTACTTTAAGTGATTTAGTGGAAAAAATCGCAAACAAACATGGCTATCAAGCTAAAGTTGCTGAAGAGTTTGCAAGTATCATGATATCACATATTGATCAGACCGCAGAGAGCGATATGCATTTTTTAACCAGGCTTGCTCAAATTTATGGAGCAATAGCAAAACCTGCAGGAGGGTATTTACTGTTTGTTTCAAAAGGAAAAGCAAAATCAGTTACCGGAAAAACTTTAAGCACTATTACTTTCACACCTGGAGATATTACAAATTGGAAAGTAAGATTTAATGAGCGTAATCAATATGGCTCGGTTATTGCCTACTGGTATGATTATGAAAAAGCAGAGACTATAACAGAAAAAGTAGGTGATCAGGAACCAAGCTATATTCTGCGAGATGTTTATGCAAGCAGTGATTTGGCGCAAAGTGCAGCATCTGCAAAATTAAATCAGCTGATGAGCAGTACAGTAACACTTAATATCACAATGCCAGGAAGTCCTGAATTATTTGCCGAAGCAAAGATCAACCTTTTGGGGTTTCGCAAAGGAGTTTATGGTGATTGGATAATAAATAAGGCTGGGCATGTAATTGATAATTTGGGCTATCGTACTATATTAACAGCAGTTATGGGAAAGTAAATTGATAATTTCCTCATAAATATCTTTTTTTTCTTTATTATTGTTTAATTCCTCTACAGCAAGATCTAAAGGAGTTTTTTTATCTTTATTTTTAGCAAGAGAATGTGCTCCATTTTCCAGTAGAAATTTAGTAATTTCCAAACGTCCTTCCTGTGCAGCATAGTGCAAAGCTGTCCAGCCAAAAGCATCAGTAATATTTATATCAATGCCCTCTTTAATTAGAAATTTTACAACTTCTAAACAGCCTCCGCTTGTAGCATAGTGTAATGATGTTGCGCCAAAATGATGAGTAGCATTGATATCTACCACATTTTTTATTAAGGACTTTACAGTATCTAAGTTACATTTTTTAGCTGCAGTAGACAATCTTTCCAGATTATTGCCATTTGCATTACTTTTTATTGGTATGTTTTTTGAAGGTCTAAAATGTTGAAACAAAAAGATAGTACATATTATTGGTATTATCGAATTTACTAATAATTTTCGAAAAAGGCTAGATTTCATGTCTCTTATATTATTTGCATCGCTTGTTCAGTGCAACCAATTAACTTTATTTTAGAAAAGATTTTTTGGACGTAATTTTGATGAATCTTGTATATATCAATACGCAGCTATTTGTGCAAGAGAACTTTAAGATGAAAAACCAAAGTACAGGAAAGATCCCTGTAGCAGTAATTGCTACTATGGTAATACAAACAATAGCATTTATCTGGTGGCTGGCCAAACTCGACTTAAGAGTACACATGCATGATAAATTTATAGAACAAAACCAAAGGACTACAGAAATCATCTATCGTCTTGAAGAAAGGGTCAAAAACCTTGCTGAAGAAGTTAACGAGCTTGAGCAGAGACAAAAATAACTATAACAAATGACAAAGTACATTTTATCTGTAGATGGAGGAGGAATTAGAGGAATAATTCCTGCCATTATTCTAGCAGAAATTGAATCTAGGACAAAAAAGCCAATTTCCCAGATCTTTGACTTAATGGCAGGAACCTCAACCGGTGGAATTGTTGTTGCTGGACTTTGTAAAAGCAATAAACTTCAATACTCTGCCAATGATTTGGTTGAACTTTACCAAGAGTATGGACCATATATCTTTCAAGCATCACTTTGGAGAAAATCAATCGCTTCTTGGCTGAGTGGTTCTCAGTACTCATATAAAAATATGGAATTTATTCTCAACAAATACTTCGGCGAAAGCACTATGGCCGATGTTGCTAGTAATCTACTGCTCACCAGTTATGACATTCACAATAGTTGTGAATTTTTCTTCAAAAGTTGGAAAGAAGAAAACATTAAGTTAAAAGATGCACTCAGAGCTACAACAGCTGCTCCAACGTACTTCACACCAAAACGTCTAAAAATTAGCCAAAGAGAGAGAGTGTTGATAGATGGCGGAGTGTTTGCCAATAATCCAGCGGCTTGTGCATATGCAAGTGGTAAAAGGTTATTTCCAAATGATGAGATTATACTGCTATCAATAGGCACTGGTGGAACAAATAGAAGTATAAAGTATGCTAACTCAAGGAGATTTGGCAAAATAGGGTGGATCAAGCCACTACTGAATGTGATGTTTGCTTCTGGATTGGATTGCGTTGATTATCAACTAGAACAAGTAATAGATGATAAATACATAAGAATACAATCGCAATTGAAAGTAGCATCGACTGAGATGGACAATATTACACTCAAAAATATCAAATTTCTTCAGCAAGAGGCAAGTAAAATGATAGAGGATAACCAGAAAGTGATAGACAAATTCTGCAAGCAAAATCCAAAACTATAACTGAGCTAGAAAAACGAAATAAGCGAGTTTCTAGTATCTACTTTAATAAATTTACTAAAATATTTTTTTAATATTATATATTGAATACAGAAGCACAAGAATTTCATTCAGCAATGCAGATAATTAATTATGTAATCACCTTCATTGATATTTTAATATATTGTGTAGAAATCAGTAAACTAATGTTGCTTTTAATTCAGGTTAAGTTTTGGAAGCGTGATTTTCAAGTTCCTCAATAGATAAATCTGTTATTTTAGAAATAGCATCAACAGAAACGTCCAACATACGTAGATTATTTGCAACCTTTATTGCCTCTGCTTTGTAAATCGGGAATGTTGCTACCAAATGTTGACATTAAACTTTATGATATGAGGTATCTTTGATGTTTTTACGCTACTAAATTCATGATATCCATCTCTTGGCGATTTAAGCCTATTTTTAGAGTATTTATAAAAAGACGATAAGACCCCTTCTACATCTAAAGCCTAAAATGCAATTCTCAGATGATCTCTGACAGACGTTTTTTTCATCAACACATTCAAAACAATAAAAAGATTGAATATTTCTTCAGAATTGTGTATAATTATTAATGCTTTTTAAGTGGATTTCCTATTGTTCTTTCCAAGTTTCTTGGTGCACGTAACGATTATACTCTAAAAGGAATGTTGGTTACTGAGAAGAATGAAGACATCATCATCAGCGAAAAAAAAGAGAAAATTGACGTAGCTACTTAAGGCAGGTGTCTCTATTGCAGCTGAGACAGCTGATCACTCATGATCAAATAAAAAAGTTATAAGCACACAGATTGGATTACAGTATCTTTTTTAAGAAGAAGATTTATCTTGCTTAAAAACTTGTAGATGCTATATTTTACATAAATTCTTCAATGCGAGGCTTTTATGTTTACTAATAGAATATCTAATAATCTGGATCAGCTGCAATTTTTTGTAGAGTTTTTAAATGAAAATTATGAAACTCAGAAACATCTTGGTCTTACACCGCTACATTTAGCAGCAGGAAATGGTCAGTTGGATTTAGTCAACACTTTATTAGGAGAAGGTTTAGATATTAATTCAGAGATTAAGTACGATGGCTTTACGCCACTGTATTTTGCAATTGCAAAAAATCGCTTAGAGATGGTTAACTTTCTTATTGCTCATGGAGCAGATGTAAACCATAAGGCCATTCTAGGCTTTACACCTTTAAGTTTTGCATCCCAGCAAGGCTATTTAGATATAGTCAACACCTTGATTGCAAATGGAGCAGATCTTAGTACTAAAACAGATAAACTTAATACACCTTTACACCTAGCAGCAGAGAATGGTCATCTAGATATAGTAAATGTTTTTATTGAAAAGGGATTAGATGTTAATGCTGTAAATAATGATCGAGCAAGACCTTTGCATTCTGCAGTACAAAATGGTAATCTCGAGGTAGTTAAAGCTCTTGTTTCACATGGGTCTGATATTAATGCTGGATCTTTAGGAGTAGGTAATCATAAAGTTGATGCGAACATTACAGCCTTACATCTGGGAACACAAACTGGTAGATTAGATATAGTTAAGGCTCTGCTTGAAGCGGGAGCAAACGTTAATACAAAAACAGGTGATAAGATTACACCTCTACATTTAGCGTCTCAAAATGGCTTTTTAGAGTTAGTAGACATTTTAATAAAAGCAAAATCTAATGTTAATGCTAAGGATTATGAGAATCTTACACCTCTGCATTTAGCAGCAGAACGTAATCACTTTGGAGTAGTTAAGTCTCTTCTTCTAGTAAGGGGAATTGATGTTAATGCTAAAGGCCACGATAATTCCACAGCTTTACATATAGGATCTCAGAATGGTCACTTAGAAGTAGTGAAGCTACTAATAGAGAAAAAAGCCAATGTTAATGCTAAAAAAAACGAAGGTTTTACACCTTTGCATCTAGCAATTCAGCAAAGTCATTTCGAGGTGAGTGATTTTTTAATTAAAAATGGAGCAAACATTAACAACGTGGATGATCAGAATTGGACTCCTTTACATAATGCAGCATATAATGGTTTTTCTTTAAAAATAGTAGAGAGCTTAATTGCAAAAGGAGCAAATATAAATGCAAAGATGGATGATGGTAGAAGAGCTCTACATTTGGCCGCAGAGCATAATCACTTGGAAATAATGAATTTCTTGGTTGAAAATGGAGTAGATGTTAATGCTCTAGATAACAGAAGTTGGACTCCTCTACATTGTGCAACATATGATGGTAATTTAGAAGTTGCTAAATCTTTGCTTAATAAAGGAGCAGACATTAATGCTAAAACAGTTAAAAGTACTACACCTCTACACTTTGCAGTAGACCATGATCATTTAGAGGTGGTTGAATTGCTCTTAAAAAAAGGGGCAGAAGTTAATGCTCTAGATCACATAAATTGGACTCCTTTACATTTTGCAGCAGAAAAAGGTTATGATCAGATAGCAACCGTTCTATTGAAACATGGTGCTGATGTAAATGTAAAAGAAAATCAAAATAAAGGCACAGCCCTACATCTTGCAGCTCAATATGGTCATCCTAAGGTAGTTAAAACTCTTATTATAAATGGAGCGGATGTTAATGCAAAAATGGATAAAAATGCTACGCCTTTACACTTAGGGGCACAAATTGGTAATTTAGATATAGTTAGGTCTCTACTTATGAGCGGAGCATACTTTAATGCTGGAGCTGAAGGAGATAGATATGTTTTACCATTACACTTTGCAGAAAGAAGAGGAAACCCAGAAGTTATAAAATTACTAAAATTGACTGAGAAGTTATTTAAGGCTATAGAAGATAATAATTATTTAGGAATTGAGAGTTCAATTAGAGATGGAGCAATCATTAATTCGAAAAACGTGGATGGAAGAACGCCATTACATTATGCTGTTAATAATGGGCATATAAAAGTTGTAAATATCTTGCTAGCAAATGGAGCTGATGCTACTAAAGTTACTAACAAAGGTAATACACCATTACACACTGCTGCTTCCAAAGGTCATAAAGAAATTATTGAAGCTTTGTTACAACGTGTAAGCCACAATAAATTGAGTGATTTTATTAATGCTAAAACAATAGTTAAAGGCACTACATCGTTGCATGTTGATACTGAAAATAGCTTTTTTGAAGCTGTAAAGTCTTTGTTGAAACATGGTGCAATTTATAACATCAAGAATAAAGAAGGTAAAACACCACTTGATCTTTCTCGAGACCAGAATATTACTAACCTATTGAAATTAGTAGAAGAGCTGTTTGAGAATGCAAAAAATGGTAATGTTGAAATTATCAGTAAGCTGAAAGCAATAAAACCTGATGAGCGCGTAGCTGTAACAAATGCTCGTGATGATCAAGGCAAGTCATTAGTCCAGGTTGCAGTAATTAATAAACACTCAAACCTTGCAAGTAGATTATTAGAAATATTAAAAAGTCCAGATCAGAGTTTACAAGATGTCAGCGTAGAAAATCGAGTAAAGAGTTTGAAGTTATAGCTCTCTTAAATGAAACTCTAATGAGGGTGCCAAGATCTAGATCATTTAGAAAATTATAGTGGGCTTTACATCTTATTAATTATAAATTAACTTACTATCTAATCAATCCCTAAGTCATGTATGAGTAACATTTTGATAATATTAGCAGCAGGAAAGAGCAGTAGAATGAATTCTGAATATTCAAAAGCGTTGCACCAAGTGGGAAATCTTACTCTTTTAGAGCATATAATTTCTAATGCAAAATCGCTGAGTCTAAAAAGCTTATCAATTGTTGTTAACAACTCCCTTCTAAAAGATTTAGAAAAGTTTGATACCCTAAAAAGTATAATCGATCAATACAATATAAAACTAATAATTCAAGAAGATATTACAGGTACTGGCACTGCAGTTAAAATTGCTCTAGAAAATCTGGAGGAGTTATCTGATCAAGACATAGTTTTAATACAGTATGGAGACACTCCCTTTATATCTAGTGATACAGTTATGAAAATGACTGATTGTTTAAAGTATAATAATTTAGTTCTTCTTGGATTCAATAGTCAAGATGAACAATATGGAAGATTAGTAATTGATAATTACGGAAATGTTCAAAAAATCCTAAAAAATGGCGATAAAATGCTTCTTGCAAACTCTGGAATAATAGTTTCATATGCTAAAGATCTTTTTACCTTAGTAAAAGAAATAAAATTTAATAATTCGACCAATGAATATTGTCTTAATGATATAGTACCCATTGCAGCAAACAATAACTTGAGTGTAGGTTATGTAGTTTCTGATGAAAGAGAAGCAATGGGAGTAAATAATAAAGAGGATTTGATTAAAGCCGAACACTATTTTCAAAAAAAAAGGCGGCCAACTTTTCTTTCATAACTACATTTTTTTATTCATTAATTTAAGTTGACATTTGTTTTATACTGGTTTTATAATATCTTTTGATTCTTACTTGTAAGATAATTGGTACGACAAATTTTCCTAGTTGTAGTGAGAGGGTATACATGGGGATATTAATAACAGGTGCTGCAGGTTTGATAGGGTCAACCTTGGTGAAAAAGTTAGAAAACCAGGGCCATGAAGTAATAAGCTGTGATATTAGGTTTCACAACAATCCACTCAGTTTTTTTTCAGAAGATATAGTACCACTACTTGCTAAGTGTACAGGAATTATTCATCTGGCTGCAATTTCTCGAGTTATACATGGTGAACTTTATCCTGAACTGTGTAGAAAAATTAATGTTGATGGTACAATGCAGTTTTTAGGGTTATGTAAGTCACTTTCAAATAAACCATGGTTTATATATGCAAGTAGTAGGGAAGTCTATGGAGAGCAGAAGGAACTGCCAGTTACAGAATCTGCTAGTATCGATCCAATAAATAATTATGCAAAAGGTAAAGCATTTATTGAGGAACAAATAACAAGTTCAAAAGATTTTAATGTAGCAATATTACGCTTTTCAAATGTATACGGTGGTTTACTAGATCATAACAGTAGAGTAATTCCTGCACTCTGTATTAATGCATTAAGAGGTGATCCAATTAAAATAGAAGGTAAAGAATGTGTTTTTGATTTTACCTATTTGGATGATGTTATAGAGGGTATATGCTTAACTGTTAAATATTTACAAAGCGAAAAATCTTCTCTTCCTGCTATTCATCTTACTACTAATAGCCCATGTACTTTAGAAAACTTAGCAAAAACAATATTAAAAGTCACGAAAAGTGATTCTAGAATTGATTTTTATCCTCCAAGAAATTTTGATGTAACTAAGTTCCATGGTGATTTTACTAGAGCTAAAGAGCTACTTGGTTGGTCTCCAAAACATTCATTAGAAGTAGGATTAAGTAAATTTATAAAAAGTCTACAAAACAATACACAACAATATCCTAACAATATAGATATGGTAATATATGAAAATATTAAAAGTTATTCATGGTTACCCTCCTTATTATAGTGCTGGTTCAGAGGTTTATAGCCAAACTCTTGCTCATGAACTAGCAAATAACAATGAGGTACAAGTATTTACTAGGTATGAAAATAGCTTTTTACCTGATTTTTATTACACTACAGTCCTAGATCGTAGTGATTCCAGAATCTTACTGCATTTAATTAATATACCCATAGCTAAATATCGTTACAAATTTATCAATGAAGAAGTAGATATACAATTTAAAAGAGTAATAGATAACTTTCAGCCAGATCTTATACATTTTGGTCATCTTAATCATCTATCAATTACTTTACCAGAAATTGCTTTTAAAGAAAATATACCTACAATTTTTACGCTACATGACTTTTGGTTAATGTGTCCAAGAGGAAGGTTTATTCAACGCAATTCTGAAGATTTGTTACGGCTTTGTGATGGACAAAAGGATCAAAAATGTGCAACCCAATGTTACAAAGGATATTTTACAGGAGATAAAGAATTCCTGAATTTAGACATAAATTATTGGGAACAATGGGTTGCAACTAGAATGAAGCACACAAGGAAAATAATAGACTATATAGATTACTTTATTTCCCCATCGAAATTCTTGATGGACAAATTTACTCAGAATTTTAATGTTCCGATAAACAAAATTTCTTATCTTGATTATGGTTTTGATCTCAATCGTCTTAAGAATAGAAATAGAGCACAAGAAAAAGAGTTTATTTTCGGTTATATTGGTACTCATACTCCCGAAAAAGGTGTTGATCTATTATTGAAAGCTTTTTCTCACTTATCATCTAAAGCAAAACTTAGAATTTGGGGAGCAGCAAGAGAAGAAACTAGAGCTTTAAAAGCGATTACCGATCAATTTTTACCTATTGTTAAAGAAAGAATAGAATGGATGGGAAGTTATGATAACAAGAATATAGTTACTGACGTATTTAATAAAGTTGATGCAATAGTCGTTCCTTCAATTTGGGGTGAAAATTCACCGTTAGTAATACATGAAGCACAGCAACTTAGAATACCAGTTATAACAGCCGATTATGGTGGCATGGCAGAATATGTAAGAGATCGACTATTGTTTAAGCACAGAGATGCAAGTAGTTTATCAGAAAAAATGCAAATCCTATCTACAGATCAGGAGTTATATAGTAAACTTACCCAAAAAGGCTATCCTTATACTAAAAATGGAAATATACCTTCTATAAGTGAGCATACTGAGAAACTTAACAAGATTTACCGTAATGCTATTGAAAAGAAAGGCAAGTCAGTAGCTTTGAAACCTGGTCCTTGGAGAATTACTTTTGATACTAATCCAGATTACTGCAATTTTGCTTGTATAATGTGCGAATGTTTTTCACCATACAGCAAAGTTAAAGAAGAAAAGAAAGCTAAAGGAATAAAACCTAAGATACTGTCGATAGAAACTATCAGAAAAGTAATTAAGGAAGCAGCTGGCACACCTTTAAGGGAAATCATTCCTTCTACTATGGGTGAACCTTTAATGTACAAAAGCTTTGATGAAATAATCAATTTGTGCCATGAGTTCGGCCTGAAGCTTAACCTCACGACCAATGGTTCTTTCCCTATTAAAGGAGCTAAGAAATGGGCTGAATTATTGGTACCAATTTTATCTGATGTTAAGATTTCCTGGAATGGAGCAACTAAAGAAACTCATGAAAGAATCATGAAAGGTTCAAAATGGGAAGTAGTGACAGAAAATTTAAAAACTTTCCTTGAAGTGAGGGATAAATACTTTAGCGATACAGGTGAAAGGTGTACCGTTACTTTACAATTAACATTTTTGGAAAGTAATTTACATGAACTCTATGACATAGTTAAGATGGCCATAAAAAACGGCATAGATAGAGTTAAAGGACATCATCTTTGGGCGCATTTTAAGGAAATTAAGGATCTATCTATGAGAAGAGATGAATTAGCAATTAGTAGATGGAACACGGAGGTGAGAAGGTTATACGAACTTAGAGATAATATGCTATTGCCAAATGGTAAAAAGATAAAATTAGAAAACTTCACAATCCTTTCTCAAGAAGGTATTAGGGATTTGGCTCCAGGTGGTCAATGCCCATTTTTAGGTAAAGAAGCATGGATAAACAATGAAGGAAAGTTTAGTCCTTGCTGTGCCCCAGATGAACTCCGTAAGACATTAGGAAATTTTGGTAATGTTAATGAGGTTAAACTCGAGGAAATATGGCAGAGTAGTGAGTACCTAAGCTTACAAAAGAATTATTTAAATTATAAATTATGCAAAACATGCAACATGAGAAAACCTTTGATCAATTAATCAAAGATAATCTTAAATCTATTAAAATTTCACCGTGTGAGAGCTTTCACGAATTACTAGGAAATCCTTTGTATGAAAATAGGTTTATAAAGGTTGGTAAATTTCATGAGCCCGGTCTTGCACCGGTTTATGATCAGACAGGTGCTTATCATATCAATGTAAGAGGAGAAGCAGTTTATCATAATAGATTTCTAAAAACTTTTGGATTCTACTTTAATAGAGCGGCCGTAGAAGATGATACAGGGTGTTACCATATTGATTCATCTGGATGTAGAGTATACAAACAGTCGTATCAATGGATTGGAAATTATCAGGAAGATATTTGTGTAGTTAGAAGACATGATAAATGTTTTCATATTAATTTAAATGGCAACAGGATTTATCAGGAGGAATATGATTATGTTGGAGATTTTAAGGATGGTATCGCTGTAGTCTATGAAGATGGTAAAGCTACACATATTAATCATCATGGAAAGTTAGTACATAATAAATGGTATAAGAATCTTAATGTTTTTCATAAAGGCTATTCTGTTGCAGAAGATCAACATGGTTGGTTTCATATAGATATTAATGGTGATCCTGTTTACCAGCAGAGATTTAAAATGGTAGAAGCATTCTATAATGGCATGGCAAAAGTTGAAACTTTTGAAGGTGTGTTAGGACAAATCGATATTACCGGAAATGTAAAGTTTAGTATTTTTAATTTAGGTAAAAAATCTCAAGTGCATAGGATTTCTGCAGAACTTTCAGCCTTTTGGAAAACGTACCTAACAAGCGTTGCTATTGAACTTGATTTGTTAAATATTTTACCTGCAACTGTGACGGTTTTATCTAAAAAGTTAAACATTGTCGTACCAAATCTAGAAAGGCTGTTAAGGGCGTTGTGGGAAATAGGGTTTATTGATTACGATAAGGACGAGGACTTATGGAAACTATCATCAAAAGGTAAGTGTTTTAAGGAAATACCATTTTTGCCAAAAGCAGCAACGATGTGGGCAAGAGTTGCCGCTGAAAAGAATTGGTTAAAGATTGCCGATATACTAAAACAGAAGTCAATCTCTTCATTTGAATCTTTTAAGGAAAGAGAAGCATCAGAAGATAAGAAAATAGCGTTTTACCAAGCATTGCTAGGATATTCTAGGTTTGATACTAAAGAGTTTAATTCTAGGATCAATATAGATGGTGCTAAGAATATATTGCTATTTGGTGTACACTCTTTATTTCTTGCTTATTCTGATATACACAATAAAGGTTCTATAGGCCTATATAACGAACATAAAGTACCAAGACAGTTAGTAGAAAATTTAAAAGTCAAACTTATAACTCAGGAAGAACTATCAGCTACAAATTATGAATTAGGTGTCTTTTGCCGCTTTCTGCAGCATTATGATGATGATAAAGTATTATCTTATTTAAAATTGGTCAAAGGAATATCTCGTATTTTATTGATAGAAACTATTTTAGATTACCGCTCTCCAGCTGGAGGCTCTGTAGATATTAATGTCATGGTTGAAACAGGAGGTAAACTAAGAACATTAAGCGATTGGGAAAAAATACTCAAACAAGTAAAAGGATTCAAAATTTCTTCTGTTGTACCTTTAACAGATTACTTATCAGTCATTGATGTCAGGTGTTAATCATATGAAAATACTACAAAAAAATGGTTTTTTTATTATCAAAAATCTGGTTCCTTTAGAACTAATAACTCAGTCTTTAAGTGATATAACAAATAAAATATCAAAGCTATCCCAAGAACTAAGTGTTTCAACTTCTGACTACTTAAACTGTACTGGCAGATGGGGCATGTTATCTCAAGTAACTAGAATTATCTCTCAAGCATTAGATAAAATTATTAAAAATTACCTTGAAAAGTCACTTCAGTGTCATATACTGCAGAAAAAATCAAATGTTATATGTAAAACTGCTGATTTAATAGATGCAGTTCCCTTCCATCAAGACATCTCCTATAGTTTCAATGATCCTTACCACTTTTCTGTTTGGTTAGCTTTGAATAATGTCAGTGAAACTTCAGGTGCACTGCAAATTATAGAAAACAGTCATAAATGGGAAATACAGCCTTTAGTTGATTTTTGGTACCCATATTTCTTTGATCAGTACTCAAATAACCGAGAAAATTATAAAATTAAGTCACTACCTATTTCAGCAGGAGATGCGATAGTTTTTGATTCACGGTTATGGCATGGTAGTGATAAGAATACAGATGCTAAAGATAGATTTGCTTATGTAACAAGGTGGATTGTAAAAGATCAAGATCTTCCCTATGTGCCAAAACCTCAGCCTTCAGTTTTTGGTATACTCAATTGTGGTGAGTTAACAGAATCTATACTGAGAAAATGCTTGTCATTATTTGGCTACCAGGAAAGTATAAAAGCAAAAAACATGGAAGAACTTATCAAGAGCTGGTTAGCCTTTATTACAGACACA
>NZ_LYUY01000001.1:0-32009 GCF_001675785.1 Wolbachia endosymbiont of Nomada ferruginata | reverse complement strand
CCTAGCTATGAGTAGGGTTATGTTAAAGAGGGAATATGCTTGAATTTACTTGTTTCCGGACAACCTCTAAGATTTAACAAATCTCTGCGTTGTAAAGCTGGATTTTTTGACGGAACTGGTGGTGCTCCATCACAATCTTTCTGTCGATTTATAGATGCATAAGTAGGATCCACTTCCTCATCATCTGATTCTTCATGTGACATTCCCTGCACACGTGGTACTACATTCAGTACACTTGAGATAGCATTTCCTGCTTCTTCAGGCGATGGTGGATCTTTTAGTGTTATCTTGCTATTTTCACCTGTTTGTTCGTAAGAAGTTAATTTTACTGTTGATTTTTCGACTGACCCATGCATATTCACTCCAAAGTTAATTACTATGCTGCATTGATTACGCTATAGTTATTAAGATGTAGTAAATACCAATTTACAGATAATGTATCTGTTTAGCAGAGTGGCAAAATAAGGTAGACGAGAAAAGACAACTATAGGAACAAATGGGTGTCATCCCAGTGCCCAGACACTGGGATCCAGAAAATTTGATTGTGTACTATACAACATTTTCGATCAAAAGCTGGATTCCAGTGTCAAGCACTGGAATGACATCACAGGGGCACTGGAATTTTTGTTTCAATATTTGTACATTAGCCATGCATCTGAACAGATACATTATTAGTATAGAAATTGTCTATCAAAGATCCTTTCATTCAGAGGGTAATCTTTGTCAAAAAGCAAAGTTATTGTGTTTTCGTGGTCTTTTTGTATTTTTATCTGTGATATATTATGAAACTCCTTGTAATCTGATACTACAAGTGCTGGACGGTTTTTTGTGTCGTTAATGTCAATTTGTACGATTGTATCGTTTGATATTAATGCTCCATTCCAATGCCTTGGGTAATAGCTATTGATAGAAGTGAGTGCAAGTAAATTTGAATTTAGCGGCAAGATTGGGCCTCCGGCAGAGAAGTTGTATGCAGTGCTGCCTGTGGGAGTAGATAATATTACTCCGTCCCCTCTAAATTTTTCTACTTTTAGCTTATCATTAATAGTAATATTCATTTCTACTATTTGGTTCGCTTTTCTAAAAACATATACTTCGTTTACTGCTATGTAATGATATCTCTTGCCACTTGTGTCTGTTGCTTCCATTTTTAGCAAAGTTAACTGAGTTGAAGTTGCATGCTCTATATGATCAATTAAATCTTCACTGCGGCTAAAGCATTTATTCATCAAAAACCCAACATTGCCAGTGTTTATCCCATACACATGCATGTTTTTATTTTCTATGACGTAATTGTGCAAAGTGCGTAGCATAAAGCCATCACCGCCAACAACTATCAATAGATCGATTTCGGACTTATTTTCTTCTGTTATATTGATAAAATTAAGTTTCTTTAATAGTTTAGATACTTCCTGCGATTTTGGTGATGGAGAAGCAACATAGCCTATATTTTTGTATTTATGCATGCTTCAGTAGACTCTCTAAAACTTAAAGAGGAGGAAAATTAGAAAATGCTTCCATATTTATCGTTAAACTTAGCTAATTTGCTAGTTTTACTTGCTAACCCGCTTGTCAAACTTCCAGTCCATGCAGGGTGAGTAAGAGGATCTCTATCAAGTTTTACCCTATCTCCCTCCTTTCCATAAGTGGAACGAGTTTCAAACTCTTGACCGTCTGTCATAACTATAATAATTTTATGATAATTCATTGTTGTTTATAAACTTTTAGTCAGTTAACATTCTAGTGAACTTAATTCACTAAGTCAATCATTATTCTAAAATATTGACAAAAAATAAATAAAATGTTATACTTAATAAGGAATAAGTAATAATTATCATGATTTTCGCTTTCCCTGGTCAGGGCTCTCAGTTTGTAGGAATGGGAAAGAGCTTATATAGTGAGTTTTCCGTTGCAAGACAAGTATTTAATGAAGTAGATAGCATATTGGGTAGAAAGCTGTCTCATTTAATCTTCAACGGTCCTATTGAAGAATTAACCATTACAGAAAACGCTCAGCCAGCTATAATGGCAGTATCAATTGCAATGCTACGTGTTATGGAGCATGTGTTTGGCAAATCTCTTTTCACTGATCACAATGTTAAATATGTTTGTGGGCATTCAGTTGGCGAATATACAGCGCTGTGTGCTGCAGGAGCGTTAACGCTTGAGTCTGCAATCAAGCTGCTGAAAGTTCGCAGCGAAGCAATGCATGAAGCTTCACTGAAATGTAAAGGCGGAATGGTTGCGTTGCTTGGAGCAGAGATAAATGAAGTGGAAGATATATTGAAATCAGTTCAAATTGACGGAATTTGTGAAATTGCAAACGATAACGGTGGCGGACAAGTGGTTATAAGTGGCACTAGAGAAGCTCTTGAAATGTTACCCGATTTATTCAAAAACTCGAGTGTGAGGAAACTAATTAAATTACAGGTTAGTGGGCCTTTTCATTCATCTCTTATGAAACCTGCTGATGAAAAAGTTTTGGAGTTTTTGAAGGGTATTAAAATAACCCGTCCTATAGTTCCTTTGATATCAAATGTTACAGCTAAAGAGGAGAGTGATCCCAAAGTTATAAAAACTTTACTCGCCAAGCAAGTTGTAAGCAGAGTGAAATGGAGAGAAATGGTTTTGTATATGTCAAGCCGTGGCATTAACAAATTTGTTGAAATTGGCTCTAATAAAGTTTTATCTAATTTGGTCAAAAGAATTGACCAATCTATCAGTACAAAAAATATAGATAGTATTGGTGATATTGACAGCTTCTTTAATGAATCATTAGTACTAACAGCGAAAAATTTAAAAGTTGGATTAAGTTAAAACACATCTATTTGATGTCATTCCGGTGCATAACGCTGCCTAGCTGGAATGACAGAGGGTAATGCAAGAAATCAACGAACTGCCTGTCATTTCATCCGGTTTCTTAATTCCAAGTAGCTGTAAAATAGTAGGGGCAATGTCAGATAACCTTCCGTCTCTTAGTTTTAGATTATTGCAAGACACAATAAATGGCACTTTATTTAGAGTGTGTGCTGTATGAGGTGTATTATTTTCTTCATCGAACATACATTCCACATTACCATGGTCTGCAGTGACAATTAACGCGGTGTTGCTTGACTTTTTAACAGCACTCAGCACTTTTGCAAGACAATCATCTACAGCTAGCACAGCTTTCTCGGCTGCTTTTATATTACCTGTATGCCCTACCATATCAGGATTAGCGTAATTTACAACTATCAGTGCGAATTCTTGGGAGTGAATTTTTTCTACAAGCTTTTCTGTGAGCTCGAAGGCTGACATTTCGGGCTGCAAATCGTAAGTTTGAACTTTTGGTGAGGGAATGAGTATTCTTTCTTCACCAGAGAAAGGTTCTTCTTTTCCACAATTGAAAAAGAAAGTCACATGAGCGTATTTCTCGGTTTCGGCGATACGTAATTGTCGTAATTTATTGTCTTCTATTGTTTGTCCTAGAGTATCAGCGAAAGAAGTAGGAGGAAAAATATAAGAAATTTTGAGATCTTCTTTGTACTTCATCATACTTAAAATTGAAGAGAATTTTGCTACCTTAGCGTAATCTGTTTTGCCAAGCAAAATACTTGCTAATTGTATCATTCGATCAGCACGAAAGTTAGCCAACAGCACTCCATCTTCTGGTTTTATACCTTGATAGTCACCTATTACTGCGGGCCTGATAAACTCATCAGTTATGTTATTTTGATAATTTTCATCAATCAACGATACTGCATTATCATGACAAGGTGCCTTTGCAAATGCGATAGCCTCATAAGCTTCGATTGTTCTCTTCCACCTGTTGTCACGGTCCATAGCATAGTAACGCCCAGAAACAGTAGCAATTCTTGTGTCATTTCCCTTTATACTCTTTGTAAATTCTTGAATGCATTTTTTTCCTGAATTTGGCAATGTGTCTCTGCCATCTAAAAATGCATGTATCACCACTTTTATTCCATGCTGTGATATTTTATTTGCTAAAGTTGAAATATGCTTTTGATGTGAATGAACACCACCATCGGACACCAATCCCATTATATGGCATACTCCGTTCTTACTTTTTAGATCATTAATAAAACTTTGTAGATTTACATTGTTTTCTATTGTTCCAATCTCTTGATTAATGCGCTGAAGGCTTTGTATTACCACTCTACCACTGCCAATATTCATATGGCCAACTTCTGAGTTACCTATTTGACCACCAGGTAACCCCACATCAGTTCCACAGGCGGATAAACTGCATTTTGGATAATTAGAGCTAATATATTGCCAACAGGGTGGATTTGCGTTGCTAATAGCATTGTATTTACTGTTTTCTACTCCATTTCCCCAGCCATCTAGTATACATAAAACGACTGATTTAATGCCCATATAAAATCAACACTAAAATTCAACAGAGAAGAGCTCCCCGGGCCGGATTCGAACCAGCGACCAATTGGTTAACAGCCAACTGCTCTACCACTGAGCTACCGAGGAATAAACTGGTTTCAATTTATCATATTGAGCGCTGATTGTAAACGGTTTTTGTATACAATTATGATCAAAGCAATGTTAAATGCGCGAAAAAGTGTACATTGACATGAGATACAAGCCTAATGAAAAAAGCTACGAATGCCGGTGAAAAACATGGCAATTTTATTTTCATTTGCAGCTTTTATCACATCTTGATCTTTCAGCGAGCCGCCGGGCTGAATTATAGCTGTAATTCCATGTTTTGCACTTTCTACTATGCTATCTGGGAATGGAAAAAATGCATCTGAAGCAAGCACTGCTTCTTTACACTTTTCACCCGCCTTTTTCACTGCAATGTTCACGCTATCTATTCTGCTCGTTTGCCCTGCACCGATACCGACAGCACAACCGTCTTTTGCTATAACTATTGCATTAGATTTCACATGTTTACATATTTTCCAAGCAAAAATAAGATCTTCTTTTTCTTTTTCCGTTGCAGCGTGTTCTGTTACTTGCCTCATTTCTTCTGCTTGTATTGTATGGTTATTATTTTCTTGCACCAAAAACCCGCCAACAACGTTTTTAATTTGGTATTTCACATTTTGTTGGAAAGATTTATGAATAATCACTCTTAAATTTTTCTTTCTTTGTAAAATTTTTAGTGCCTCATTGTTTACCGATGGTGCTATCACTACTTCCAAAAATATCTCGTTTAATTTTTCTGCTAGCTTTAAATCTATCTCCCGATTTAAGGCAACTATACCACCAAAACTGCTTACTTCATCACACGATAGAGCTTTTTTATATGCCTCCAAAGCATTATCACCAACAGCAGCGCCACACGGGTTATTGTGCTTGATTATCACTGCTGCAGGTTCTTCAAATTCAGAAATTATGTTAAGTGCGGACTCTATATCTACTATATTATTATAACTCAACTCTTTCCCATGTATTTTTTCCAGCGGATATTTGGTGAATTGATTGCTATAAAATGCAGCTTTTTGATGAGGATTTTCACCATACCTGAGTTCTTGTACTTTATGTCCATATAGTGCAAAAAACTCTGGTAATTCATTATTCTTACTCTGGGATAAAAACCAACTGTGAATATTAGAATCATAGTGTGCAGTGAGAGCAAATGCTTTGGTTGCTAAGTGTTTTCTATATTCCAATGGTGTTTCATTGTTATTTTTTATCATCTCAGCTTTTAGTGCTTCATAGTCTTGAATGCTAGAAATAACTGAAGTAAAACGAAAATTTTTTGCTGCAGCTCTAATTAACGCCACTCCTCCGATATCAATTTGTTCTATAATTTGCTCTTCATTTGAGCCGCTACTTACTGTCTCCCAAAATGGGTATAGGTTAGTTATAAGCAGGTCTATTGGCTCAATTTCTAGATCTTGCACTTCTTTTTTGTGCTTTTCTCGATCATAAAGTATTCCTCCATGAATTTTAGGGTGTAAAGTTTTTACTCTACCACCTAGTATCTCTGGAAATTGTGTGTAATCTGAGACCTCTTGTGTTTTTATTCCGGCATCAGATAGTGCTTTATAAGTATTTCCCGTTGAAAGCATTTCTATTTGTTGCTGCATTAAAAACGATGCAAGATCAATTATATTCGTTTTATCGTATACTGATATTAAAGCTCTTTTTATTTTCATTTTTATATGGAAAGTTTTTTAAGATTATATCTAAGAAAAGAAAATTTGTCTATATATAGCTACTACGTCATACCGCCGCGGTATCCACAACTGTACGAACATTGTGATACAAGAGACCAAGAAAGATGTCACCCAGTCTGGGATCCAGAAAACTTCACTTTAAATGAGCACACCAGGTGGCTGTACAATAGAAACTGGATTCCAGACTGGAATGACACCATCTACTACTCAAATTACCTGCAAATTGCAATGTTCGTACACCAAAACGCGGTATCTTGTTGTAGATTCCGCTAACAAGCAGCGGAATACCAAATTGTAGAAGTTGCTTTAGCCCTCCTAACCTTTCCTTCAAAGCAGTCTATTCTATAAATTTTTTTACCATGCTTGATTTCAAACCACGAATAAAATCTTCAATACTACAAGGATTTCTTCCTTCCATTTGTACAACTTTAGGAATTAAAATGCCACCTTTTAAACTTATGTGCATATTATCGTTAACAATCTCACCTTGTTCTGAAGCGAAAGCTTCAAAGTCAGCATCAAGTATCCTGATACGTTTATTCTCTATCTTGATAAACGCTTTTGGGTAAAACGCTTTAACCTTTCTATAAGCAACTTCACAGGCATCACTTGCATAAATTTTATAGTCTTCCACTTTGTCAGCGTAACATGCATCGTTATCGTTCTGTTTTAAGGGAAGCTGTTTTTCAATTTCGTTTAGCACTTTCAGCAGTAAATCACTGCCTAGCTTAGATAATTTATCATGCAATGTCTTGTAATTATCGTTCTTTTCGATAAGAAATTTTTCCTGTTTTAAAATAGGGCCGGAATCTAATCCTTCATCCAATTGCATAATGCTAACCCCGGTTTCTTGATCTCCTGCTAAAATTGTGTGCTGTATCGGGGCTGCACCACGCCACCTTGGTAGTAATGAAGGATGAATATTAATACAACCATATTTTGGAATATTCAAAATTTCTCTTGGAAGTATCAATCCATACGCGGCAACAACCGCAACGTCTGGCTTGAAATTTCTAAATTTTTCTTGCTCTGCCGAGAACTTTAGAGAGATAGGAGTACATACCTCTATGTTACTTTCTTCAGCGATAACATGTACTGGAGATTTCATTGGCTTCTGTCCACGCCCCGAAGGTTTTGGAGCCTTGGTGTATACTGCCACCACTTCGCTCTTTGATTTCAGTAACAAGCTCAGAGAATTAACAGCAAATCCTGGTGATCCCATGAAAATAATTCTCATGGTGTTTTTGCTTTAAGAATTCTCCGCTAATTTACCACTTACAGTTTCTACTAATTTGGCAAAATCATCCTTATAACTAACTGCCATCTCAGCAAGAATTTTTCTATTTAAATCAATGCCGGCAAGTGTAAGACCATGCATAAACCTACCATAAGTAAGCCCATGCTCTCTTGCTGCTGCATTAATACGTATTATCCATAAGCTACGGAAATCACGTTTACGGGTTCTTCTGTCTCTGTAAGCATATTGCAGTGCTTTTTCAACTCTCTGTAATGCAATTCTATAACAGCTTTTTGCACGTCCTCTATAACCCTTTGCTAGTTTCAATATTTTTTTATGACGAGCGTGAGTAGTGACTCCACGTTTTACCCGAGCCATTTTATTTTACCTCCATTTTGTTAAATACCGTAAGGCATATGAAGCTTAACTATACGCGAGTCAGATTTACCAAGAATCGTTGTACCGCGCTGATTACGAATATTAGATTTACTTCTCTTTACCATGCCATGCCTTTTGCCTGACTGAGTAGAAATAACTTTACCCTTAGCTGTAAGGTGAAAGCGCTTTTTCACAGAAGATTTGGTTTTTAATTTTATTTTCTTCATATTCCAAATAAATTTACAAGCACTACTATTGAGTTCTTTAATAGTAATTAAGCATTAGTATAAATAATTTTATTAAAGAATCAAATTAAAATTGTATATTAAAGGAGTTTAAAAGTAATTACGCCCAATATGTGTGTTATACCTTCTTTATTCCCAAGTGGCAACAATACTTGCCTCATTTTAACACTTTCACTTTCTTCCTCTTCATTGATCGGGCATTTACTCTCTATTACAGTATCAAGTTTATCAATAACTGCATCTATTTTATATAGTCGCAAAAATGGTGCATCAATTGCATACTTATTATCAATGCGCGTCTTTTTCTCAAAACCATAGAATTCAACAGCCTTTTCTCCTGCATTTTCACAAATATAACCTTGATCCTTGACTTCAATGACAAAACAATGCTGCCATGATTCCATTATTTCTGCAGTGTCTATTTCATGCCTTTCTGGCCAATCTCTGTCTGATCGTTTTATGTCATTCCAGTGTTGAGTCACCACATTTGCTATTCTTTTTTCTTTGCCTACATAAATTTCCATTCCAATTTCCACATATAAAACACAGATATGAGGTAAATTTATCGTGAATATATTGATTTTTTCTTACCACAAGGTGCATGTCACTAGAAGTTCTGAGATCTAGAGAGTGGTATTGATTTTATTTCCATTACAACTTATTATTTATAGATAACCTCAATAAAAACGATGAAGCTAAACGAAATCAGAGAAAGATTTATAAAATTTTTTGTAAATAATGACCACGAGCAGGTTTCTTCTTCTCCTTTGATTCCAGAACATGACCCAACGCTCATGTTCACAAATGCTGGTATGGTGCAGTTTAAAAATATTTTTACTGGTGCTCAAAAAACTGAAATGAAACGTGCTGTCTCAAGTCAAAAGTGCTTAAGAGCAGGCGGTAAACACAATGATCTGGAAAATGTTGGCTATACAACTCGGCATCACACATTTTTTGAAATGCTCGGAAATTTTAGCTTCGGTGATTACTTTAAGGAAACTGCGATAGAATTTGCGTGGGAATTTATCACTAAAGAGTTATCTCTTGATAGAAACAGACTATCCATAACCGTCTACCATACTGATGATGAGGCGTACGAGATTTGGCGTAAGATAAGTGGCTTTTCAAGTGATAAAATCATAAGAATTACAACGGATGATAACTTTTGGAGTATGGGAAGCACTGGTCCGTGCGGTCCATGTTCTGAAATTTTTTATGACCATGGGAGTCCTAATTTACAAGAGGGCGATAGAATTGTTGAAATCTGGAATCTGGTATTCATGGAGTTTAACAAAGATGAAGAAGGTAATTTACACAAATTGCCAAAAAAATGCATCGATACTGGAATGGGCCTTGAAAGAATAGCGGCTGTTATGCAAAACGTCCATGATAACTATGATATTGATCTATTTTCTGCTCTGATAAGTAAATCACAAGAGTACTGTGGAAGAACGGAAAATAAAATAGCGCATAAGATCATAGCAGATCATCTTCGCGCGGCTGCATTTCTCATCGCAGAAGGAGTGCTTCCTGGAAATGAGGGCAGGAATTACGTATTACGCAGATTAATTAGGAGAGCCACACGTTATATTCACCTGCTTGGATATAATGATTCCCTACTCCATCGTATTTTTCCAGTGTTGATAGATAGCACGAGTTCGGCTTATATGGGAGCTGAATTAGTCAGAGCTAAAAGCTTAATAGAAACGACGTTAAAATCAGAGGAAGAAAACTTTAAAGACACTTTGATGAAAGGTATCAATCTCCTGGAGAAATTCACTACAGATTTAAAATCGGGCGATACTTTGCCTGGAGAATCAGCGTTTAAGCTATATGACACCTACGGATTTCCTTTGGATATTACACTTGATATTTTAAAAGAGAAAAAAATAAATTTTGACCAGAAGGGTTTTGATGATGCAATGGGAGAACAAAAAGAGAGAGCACGTGCTAAATGGGCTGGATCTGGTGAAAAATCTGTTGAGCAAGTATGGTTTGATTTGATCAATAAATTTGGCAAAACAAAATTTGTTGGTTATGAGTTCAATGAAGTAAGTGATGCGAAAATACTAGCTATAGTTTCCTCTAAAAATGAAGTAATTGATTCTGCAAAGGAGGGAGAAAAGATAACCATTATACTTGATAAAACACCTTTTTATGGCGAGTCAGGTGGACAAGTGGGAGATACTGGCAGTCTGATCAAACCTGGTAGAAGTATTATTATAGTCGAGAATACCAATAAGGTTAATGACCTATATTTGCACAGATGCATAGTTAAATCTGGCTCAATGTGTAAAGGTGACACAGTTACAGCAAGCATAGATAAGGAAAGAAGGCAAGCCTTAAGAAGAAATCATTCAGCTACACACCTTTTGCACTTTGTATTGAGAAAAATCTTGGGTGATCATGTCACTCAAAAAGGTTCCCTAGTTGCACCGGATAAGTTACGATTTGACTTTAGTCATAACACTCAAGTTACTCAGGATCAGCTATTCTTAGTAGAAGATATGGTAAACTCTCTAATCAGAGAAAACCTTTCTACGTCTACAAAAATTCAGAGCATGAATCAGGCAATAGACGAAGGAGCTATGGCGTTATTCGGTGAAAAATATGGCAACCAAGTAAGAGTAGTGAAGATTGGAGATTCAAGGGAACTGTGTGGTGGCACACACGTTGAACATACTGGAGAAATTGGTTTGTTTAAGATAGTAACAGAGAGTTCTGTTGCTTTTGGAGTGAGGAGAATTGAAGCTTTAACTGGTCAGGAAGCAATCAATTATGTACGTGATAATGAAATTAACTTAAAAAAAGTTGCAGAATTCGTAAAAGCGCCAGTGAGTGAAATAACAAGCAGATTAAGTATTTTAAGTCAAGAACACAAAAAATCCGAAACCAAAATAAAAAACCTATATAAAAAGCTTGTGAGTGCAGAGAATATAAAAAGCACCGAAATAAATGGAATAAATTTTATAAGCCACACTTTCACTGATATTCCAGCAAATGTAATAAGAGAGTTTGTTTTGCAGCAACAAAAACCAAAAACGGTAATAGCTTTTACGGCAACAGAAAAAGATAAAACAGTCTTGATTATTAAAGTAAGTAAAGACTTAATCAATAAGATTAGCGCAAAAGAACTAATATCCATAGCAGTTAAAAAGAACTGTGGTGGGAATGCTGAACTTGCACAAACAGGCTGTGATAGCAATAAAATAAATGATGCCATTACAGCCATTTATAGCAAAATAACAGCTTCTAAGCACTCTACGTCATACCACCACGAACCGTCATACCGCCGCGGCGCTAACAAGCAGCGGGATACTTAACCATCGTCTACACCGTCATACCGCGATTCATTCGCGGTATCTCAGCCGCTAACAAGAGATCCCGCTAACAAGCAGCGGGATGACGATTGTCGTTTAGCTACAAACATTAAGAAATTTACCAAGCGAAAAAAAAGGCAAAAGAAGCCCCATGGTTAACTAGTTATTTATATGTACTTCAAAATATTGGCGTTTTTTATTCTAAACGCTGCGATTCAGCCGCTTTTAAATGCGACTAACCTAAATTACAAACGTTAAGAAATTTACTGAGTGAAAAAAAAGGCAAAAAAACCCTAGGGTAGCTAGCATTCAAATTCTCCCTTGTTCTATTTGACGTCTTTTGATGTCTTGAACGCTTTATAAGCGCGTTTCTGCTTGTATAGGTAGAAACCTAAAAGTTTTATAAAGACATGAGGTGCACATAGTGCAAAAAATTAAGCATGATTTACGCCAAATACAAAGTTCCCTTTGTCGTTTTAATCTGCAGATTGTGAAGATAAATAAATAGCTTCATCTTTATGATAAGAGGGCTGGCGGAGGGTGTCAAGGAATTCTTATTAAAACTAAAGAGCTCAAATGAAAGAAGGTAAACTTTAAAGTATACATTTAATAGCGCTTTCTATGAGAGAAATCGTATTATCTATTCCATAAAGCTTTATGAAAGATCCCATTCTTGGACCGGTTTTTTGGCCAAGTAATGCTTCATATAATAGCTGAAACCAATCACGTAAGTTGGTGTAATCATATTTTTTTCCAATAAAAAATACCTGAGATTGAATTTCTTCAGCAGTAGCAGTTATAGATAGAGAATGTAAAGTGTCCTTCAAATCTAGTAACGCTTCTTTCTCTTTTTCATTTGGAGTTTTATACGATTTTGTTGGCTTGATAAAATCGTGGTAATACTTTACTGCAAAGTCTGAAAGTCTATCAAGCATTTTATTATTTTCTGGTGTAACGTTCGGTGCATAAGAGGATATAAAACCCCATAGGATCTCTTTGTTCTCGGCGTTGCAAGCCGCTGCTAGGTTTAAAAGTAGTGAGAAATTTATGCCTGAAGTTTCTATATTGGGAACATTGCCCTGGTGAATGTGCCAAGCAGGATTATTTATATCCTTTTCTTTGTTCTCATTATAACGCTTAACAAACTCTAGATACTCATCAGTTGATTTTGGTATCACATCAAAATATAAACGTTTAGCTTTTTTAGGACTCTGAAAAATGTACAATGCTAAGCTCTCTGTTGGTGCGTAAGTTAACCACTCTTCAATTGAAATGCCATTTCCTTTTGATTTTGATATTTTCTTTCCTTCTTTATCAAGGAAAAGCTCGTAGCAAAACAGAAGTGGTGGCTTTTCTCCAAGTATTTCACATATTTGACTTGAAAGCACAGCAGATGGAGTTAAATCTTTTCCGTGAGCTTCGTAATTTACTCCAAATGCGGCCCACCTCATTCCCCAATCAGGTTTCCATTGCAGTTTACATTTTCCTTTTGTCACTGGAACTTCTATTTTTTCCCCGTTTGGGTCTTCATATGTGATTGTTCCTTTCTCTGTATTTGTTTCAATTACTGGAACTTGTAAAACTTGAGAAGTTTTTGGGCATATTGGCAAGAATGGACTATAAGTCTGCTGTCTTTCTTCCCGAAATGATGGAAGCATTACGTCCATCACTTTATCATAATTTTTCAGTAAGAGTAAAAGTTTTTCATCGTAAACGCCAGATTTATAACACTCTGTTGCACTCCTGAACTCGTATTCAAATTCAAACATATCAAGAAATTTACACAACAATGAATTCATATGATGACCATAACTCTGATGAGTGCCAAATGGATCAGGTATCATAGTCAATGGTTTATTTAAGTGCTCTCTTAGCATCTCTTGATTTGGCACATTATCTGGTATTTTTCGCAAACCATCCATATCATCTGAAACTGCAATGATTTTGGTTTTTATACCAGGAGCTATTTTTTTTAATGCATTTACAATAACTGTAGTGCGGAAAACCTCTCCAAAGGTTCCTATGTGGGGTAAACCAGAGGGTCCATAACCAGTTTCAAATATTATTTCTTTTTTATTAGGAAACTCTTGCAATATTTTTTCTGCTTCTTGAAATGGCCAACTTGTCATTATCGGGATTAAATAATGTATCTTGACTTAAAGTGCTACTAGTTTCAATGGATTTTTAATATAATGATATAGTATTAGTGTAGAGCTATTATTAGAAGGTTAAAGATATGTCCACAGGTAGTATACAAACAGATCAATTATTCAAAGGTCTTACAAGACCTGCAATGCTCTTTGGTGTGAGTTATATGTTTGCAATATTAAACGTCCTGATTTGCATGCTAATTTTCATTAATTCAAATGATTTGAGAGTGATTCTCTTAATGTTACCAGGTATACATGGACTTGGTTATATAGCTTCTGCAAAAGAACCGTTGTTTATTGAATTATTTATGGTAAAATTAGGAAAGTGCTCGAAATGTTTAAATCGTTTTTATCATGGAGCCAATTCTTATGATATTGCTTAACGTTGTGTGATGCTGAGGTTTAGGGCTGTTCAATCAAAGAATAAATCTACTCTGAGCAGGGAAGTTCACGCTGCTGAATTTATTCCTTATTCTTGCTATTGGAATAGCACAACCTTGATGACAAAAGAAAATTGGTTGGTTAAGGTTATAAAATTAAGTGGCTTTGCATTTGAAACCGCCGATGACGAGGATTTAGTAATACAAAATAATATCAGGAACCAGATGCTAAGAAGCATTTCATCTCCAGCATTTAGTTTGTATTTTCATACTATCAGACGTAAGAAAAATATTTTTTCTGATGAATTTGCAAGTCAAGGTTTGCCGAATTTTTTCGCTAATCACGTAAATCTAAAATGGAGAGAAAAACATGCAACAAGGCAATCATTTATTAATGACCTATACATTACGATTATCCGTAGAGCGGACACAAAAGGAGTAGAATTTTTGTCACATCTACTAAAAAAATTCGGACATGTAACTTCAAAACATGCTTGGGAAAGTGATATACGTGCCACGTATGAAGATTTAGAGGAAACGACAAATCGTGTGGTGACAAGCCTTAGAAATTATTCGCCTAAAATTCTTGGAGTAAAAGAAACTCCAGGTGGTTTGTTCTGTGAAATAATGGAGTTTCTATCTAGAATTGTAAATTGTGGCTTCGTTACAAATACGCTTTTTCCGCTAAGAACTGAAATATCAAGATACTTACCAATACATAGGTTATTCTTTGGCCGTAAAATGATACAGGTTGTGACTCATAATGAGAGTAAATATGCTGGAATAGTTAGTATAAAAGAGTATGGAAATAATACTTCTGCAGGAATGCTTGATTCATTTTTACAACTTCCTTACGAGTTTATAATTACGCAATCTTTTCAATTTACAAATAGGCAAATGGCGATTGGAAAAATGCAGATACAGCAAAATCGAATGATACAGTCTGCAGATAAAGCTATTTCTCAAATAGCAGAAATTTCTCAAGCACTTGATGACGCAATGAGTGGTAAGATTGCGTTTGGTCACCATCACCTGACTATTTTATGTATAGCAAAAAGTCCTAAATCATTGGATAACGCTCTGTCATTGGTAGAATCTGAGCTTTCTAATTGCGGTGTTTACCCTATTCGCGAAAGAGTTAACCTTGAACCAGCATTTTGGGCGCAAATTCCTGGTAATTTCGATTATATAGTGAGAAAAGCTACAATAAGTAGTCTTAATTTGGCTGGATTTGCATCTCAACATAATTATCCTACTGGCAGTAAATTCAATAACCACTGGGGAGATGCCGTTACAGTTTTTGACACGACATCTGGTACTCCATTTTTTTTCAACTTTCATATAAGGGATGTTGGACACACTATGATAATTGGCCCAACTGGTGCTGGTAAAACTGTTTTAATGAATTTCCTGTGTGCCCAAGCAATGAAGTTTTCTCCAAGGATATTCTTTTTTGATAAAGATCACGGTGCAGAGATTTTTTTGAGAGCACTTAGTGGTATTTATACTGTAATAGAACCAAGAACTAAAACAAATTTTAATCCTTTGCAACTTGATGACACCTCTGATAATAGAACGTTTTTAATGGAGTGGATAAAGTCTTTAATTTCGGTATATAATGATAAATTTACTTCAGAAGATATTGCACGGATTAATGATGCAATTGAAGGAAATTTTAAATTAAGAAAAGAAGACAGGTTCTTGAGAAACCTCGTACCGTTTTTAGGGCTTGCAGGTCCTGATACTCTAGCTGGGGCAATATCTATGTGGCATGATAATGGTTCTCATGCTGCAATATTTGACAATAAAGAAGATTTGCTAGATTTTTCACGAGCAAGAGTATTTGGTTTTGAGATGGCTAGCTTGCTAAAAGATCCCGTTGCTCTTGGACCGGTCTTGATTTATTTATTTCATAGGATTAGTATATCTCTTGATGGCACTCCATCTATTATCGTTCTTGATGAGGCATGGGCGTTAATAGATAATCCAGTTTTTGCACCCAAGATAAAAGACTGGTTGAAGGTACTGAGAAAACTAAATGCTTTTGTAATTTTTGCTACTCAGAGTGTTGAGGATGCAAGTAAAAGTGCTATTAGCGATACGCTTGTACAACAAACAGCAACACAGATTTTTTTACCAAATCTGAAAGCTACTAGTGTCTATCGGGATGTTTTTATGTTAACTGAACGTGAGTATATATTAATTAAGCACACAGATCCAAGTACTAGATTCTTTTTGGTGAAACAAGGAGTCAATGCTGTAGTAGCTAGAATAGACTTAAAAGACTTAGATGATATAATCAACGTATTATCTGGACGTGCAGAAAGTGTTCTATTGTTACACGATATATTAAATGAAGTTGGGGACAACCCAAAAGTATGGTTGCCTATATTTTATCAGAAGGTAAAAAATGTTTAAGACTAAGCTGTCATTGCTATTAATTGCGATATTTTTACTAAATATAGACTTTTTACTCTCATATCCAGTGCTTGCAGATGGAGTAAGTGGTACTGACAAGACGGAATTTGTTAGTAGATTTAATTCTACTGGCAGCTTCAATCGTGCCTCTAATCCTGATTGTGGAGCGTTTAAAACGGCTGCGGCACTTGCTGGAATAGCGATTGCTGTTGGTGCAATATTTACTAGTATTGTTTTGATCGTTTCTTCTGCTGGTTTATTTACTGCTCTTGTCATTGTTGGAATGATAGCTGCAATTGTTGGAGTTTGGAAGGCGATAGGAGGACTTGTTGTTTGTGAGCATAGTTTTGTTAGACACCCAGTTGCGCGTGATCATAATGGAAAGTATAAGGATTTCGGATTCTCAAAATCAGAACACTCAAAATATTCAGAGTGCACAAATAAGAATTACCAAAAGGAAGATGAATATTTTAAATGTTTTGATAAGGAAAATGGATCAATAGAAGGAGGTAAAAATATAGAGAAAGGTATTTTAAACTCCATACCTGACCAAAATGCTGGTGGTTATTACTGGCCAAAAAACGGTGTGCAATACAGTGAATATATAGAAGTATGTCATCGAAACCCTTTAACGTTTGGCAATCTTTTTGGTGGTATAGACTTTGATGTAAGAGAGAAAGATACTGGATATGTAGATGGGTCATGGTCCCCGAAGGTTGATGGTGAGCTGAAATGTGAAGTTCTTAAAGCTGGACAGAGCAAAACCATACATGGAGCTACATTCAAAGCAGTGAGAAAAACGGGCAGATTATGTGTGGAGTTAGCCAGTGTTAGCATGCTTGGTATCGAAATGACTCCTTGGCCGCAAGGGGTTGATATGGGGTGCACGGAATTGCCACCTGACCCACTTGCTCCTATGTGTGAAAAATCTGTGATGATATTCAAAAATAAAGATGGTACAGGAGAGGAAAAAGTTCCTATTGGTAATAATGATGACTATAAAACTATTATCAGATCTAAAGAAAAAAGACTCAACGGACAAGGGGGGAAAATTTTTGTAGGTTATGATAATGCTGGCTGTTTTAGCTCGTATGTCTCTGAAGCTTGCTATAATCAGGCAGGGAGTAAATCATTAGCTCCTATTCCCATCACTTCTATGATAGTGCAATGCATTAAGGAATCGTTAGATAATTTAGTGGCAGGTATTGATTCAAGTGGCAGCTCACTTAAGGGTAAAAATGGACATAACAAGGGCAGTTTCTTGTCTGTAGCACAGAAAAGACTGAAAAACACTGTAACTGCTGTTTTGATTTTAGCTTTAATACTGTTCTCTATAAAAGCCATGTCTGGTGGAGTTCAGAGGCCTCAAGAAATGTATATGTTGATCATAAAATTCGCTTTAGTGATTTACTTCACAACAGGCAGTACCATGTCTCATTATTATGGAGAATTAACTCGTCTCTCAAATGGTTTGTCAGAGATAGTGCTAAAAGCATCATCTGAAAGTAAAGGCATATGTAATTATAAGGCAGGTACAGATTATGAATATACTCGTGCAGGAAAGAGGGTATCTTACAGTTATCTTGCACCTTGGGATAGGCTTGATTGTAGAATTTTATTTTATTTAGGTGCCCCTTTAGATGGAATTGGTGGCAAAATTGGTACTGGAGGTGTTGCAACGTTAGCAGTCTTGCTTGGTGCTGCTCCTGTCTTATTAGTTGCAGGTTCGGTAATCGGTATTATTTTTGCTGGTGGACAGATTTTAATAGCTCTTGTTGCTATATTTATGGCCATTTTGCTGATGATGGTTATTTTGTGGCTGTGCTATGTATTTATTTTATCTCTAGTTGCTTTGAGTGTAATCATCATTTTATCACCTTTGTTCATCCCTATGGTTTTATTCCAACACACCAAAGGATATTTTGACGGCTGGGTAAGAGAATTGATCACCTATAGCTTATACCCGGTTATCCTTTTTGCGTTTTTGTCTTTTATGTTTATAGCATGTGATAAAATCTATTATAAAAATTTAAATTTTGAACCGGATAAGTCATATGAAAATAACCAAGCAAAACCCTCAGCTAGTAAGAAAAAACAGTGGTTTAAATTGAGAGATGGGGAATGTGATAACAATGAAACTACTCTTGCATGTATGATGCAAAATTATAGCTTTAAAAAGAGCAGCATACTTGGTCTATTTGATTTTACATACATGGAATTTGGCAGCTCTCTCATCGGAGAATTATTAAAATTGTGTTTAGTATTATTCCTCTTTTACCACTTTTTAAACATTCTTCCTGGCATGGCTGCCGAACTTGCTGGTAACCATAGAGCAGCACTTGGCTCAGGTCAGACACCTGGACAAATGGTGGGCAAAGCTTTATCTGCTGCCAAAGCTGCTGCTGCTAAGAAGTTGAGTGGTGGAGACAAGAGTAAATCTCGAGGTTCTGGTTCTAGTAGCTCCGAGAGTGTTAACAAAAGCACTGAATGAGTTGGATTTATGCTAAAATTTTTGCTGATAATACCGTTTTTTTTTCTGTCAGGCTGCGGGGAACATCACTGTATTAAGCCAGAAAATTTATCAGGTTTGCGTGAAAAACTAGATATAGTGTCAACAGAGCAGAGGTGGGTTGATTCCGGTGTTAATATCTCAGATAGAATAAGAGTAACAGAGATTGATATAGTGCCTAGTAAGGTTAATTTTTGTCCTAAGCAGTATGCAGATTTTGCAATTGGGCCTGGGAGAAATGACGTTGCATTACCATTTGCACTTAAAAAAGGCGATACGATAAGCTTTAGTGTGATTGGAAGTAAAGTGTGTAAAGATAAAGAGAGTGAGACAAAAATCAGGTATTTGAAAATCGACGAAAAGTGTAGCGAGCAAGAAACGGAACATTTTGCACATGTTTTAAATCAAGAGAAATGCCAAGGTGGCAAGGATGGGATATGTCCTAATAAATATATAATAGGCGATGTGCAATGGTTGAGAGGAAGAGAGTACTGGGATTCAGATTTTTCGAAGTTAGATCAAGATGAAAGAAAAAAGGAAATTGAAAATATTATTAACTCTATAAAACAAGGAGAAAATATAGATTGCAGCAAGCTTTCAGAGAGCAGTGCAAGTAAGATAGATACGCACATTTTAAATTCACTCTGTAGACGTATATGTAAATTTTCTTCTGGTCGTAGAGGCGAGGATTGCGTGTATATTGAATATAATAATATAGAAATTGAGCTATTCAATGCTTTAAATTCTAGTGGTGAATCTGTTGTTGCTGAAATTATTAGTAACGTATTAAAGGGAAAACAGGTAAAAACTGACATTACACTATTACGTGCTTACATGGATAATGAGAATTTTGAACACATTCCAGAAGGTGGTTTATGCACTAATTGTGATCACAAGATAAGAGATAACTATCGAACACCAAGATTAATTTTTAGTTTATGTAGTAGAAATGACAAGTACTGCTACGATCAAAATGACAAAGGTGGTTTCAATATAAGAGTAACAAAGAACCACAGTCTAGAAAATAGCTTGTATATAAGCGTCTCTGACAAACTTCCTGAGCATAAGCCTGGTGAAAACCAAGCGGATATATCTGTAGATATCAGCAAAGTTCATGATACTGAGTACATGGAAGGCTTAAAGGAAAAGTTAAAAGAAAAAAAAGGCACCATATATTATGGAATAAGAGACCATGGCTGCGATTACAAAAATGAAGGTCAGTTTAGTATTAACCTAACAACTAAAGAGCCACCTACAAAAACTTTTAGTGCAATATATAATTTCTTTGATGAAAAAGTGAAAACTGCATTTTTCGGCTCTAATTATAAAGACCCTAACGCAATTCACTCTGATACTAGTCCTGTAAAGTCTCTTTACGAAAGTTTTATAAAATCAAGCAGAACAAATACCATTAGATCTACTATAATATCACTATTAGTACTATATATAATCTTATATACTCTTTATTACTTTTTTGGATTAACTCATATTTCTATATATGAGTTTTTAATTATATGCGTAAAGATAGGAATCATCGCCCAGCTATTGCAGGATAATAGCTGGGACTTTTTTTATAACAACGCATTCTCTATATTTATTAACACTCCAAAACAACTAATAGAAATAGCAAATTTTAGAGGCACTACTTCAAATGTTTTTGAGTTTCTTGATTTGCCGCTCAATAGGTTCTTGTCATCGCATTCAGTATTGTTAATAGTATCTCTTATATTTTCTGGCCCTTTGGGCATTGTATCTTTTTGCTTGGTGATTTGGGGTTTAATCACAGTGAGCTTATCTATTTTTAATGCCTTATTTTCTTTTATTACATCTATAGCAATAGTTGCGTTATTACTTTCTTTAGCACCTATTTTTATTATTTGTCTTTTATTTGCGTATACTAGGCAGATGTTTCAAAACTGGGTTAAAAATTTAGCAAGATTTGCAATTCATCCAGTGGTCCTTTTAATTTTTATATCACTGATAAGTCAGGTTATGGATTATATTGTGTATTCAGTATTTGATTTTGAGGTCTGCTCTACATGTATACTTAATATTAACCTAAAGATTTTTAACCCTTGTATTTTTTATGGTTATGCTTCCAAATATACACCTAATATTACCGCTATGATGGCTTTTGTTATTTTGGGACACGCTATGAAAGCTTTAGTTGAAGCTTCTTCGGCAATATCTGACTCGTTGTTTGGTGCTTATGTAGCAAGCGAACCTGGAAGACAGTATCAACAAAGCTTAATGGGAACAGTAGGGTTAGATGAACAAAGCGTTCAAAGAAGAGAAAGAGGAGATGCCTTTCAACAGTCAGGTACGTCAAGACCTCAAATACCACAAGGGACTCAAAGGTCAACGCCTCAGATACCACAAGGAAGACAGCAATGATAAGTAAAAGATCACTATTGTTGATACTGTGTCTTGCAATCACTGGTTGTACTATGGATTGTGTTGAGCCTGGGTTACAGAGCAGAAACACTAGTGTTAACGTGGATGTTCCAGTTCATAAAGCCGATAAAGGAGTTAAAATTCATTGGGTTGATTCTGGTCAGGTAATTAGTCAGGGTGAGAAAATCAAATTCACCCTCGATGGATCAGTAAATTTTTGCCCTTTTAAAGAAGACAAAAATCCAAGGAAAGTACTTGTGCCAGCTAGCTTTTGTGCTGATGGCTCAGAACCAAATTATAGTAAGGCTGCGGATATTAATAGTGTACCTAACAATTATGGTGTTAATGAAAGTAAAAACGAACTATGTAGTGGCAAAGGATTTGGCAGCAATAGACGTTATGTGGACACTGGAATTAAAGTAAATCCTGGTGACAAGTTAAGCTTCAGCTTAGTTCCCAGAAAAATAACAATTGATTACGACAATCCAGAAGGGAAAGGCATCAATTTTGATGACAATTGTTATAAAGCTGTAGAAAATGACCGTAAGGAAACTGTATATAAGAAAGCTACAGTGAGTGAAGTACATCAGGGGGGAGAGTTTTTTTGTGATGGTAAAGATGGTACAAAAAATAAAATACAATTTTTACCTCTTGATAAAACAAAAGCAAAGGAAAGCAAAGTGCTAGTTGGCAATGGGTATACCCCATATGATAATAAGGTGCATTTTAATAAAGGTTATATTCAAGACAACGAACCATGGGTATATGGTTCACTACTTGATTTACGCCGCGCTAAAATAGGATTGAACGAGTTATGTGATGGAAAAAACTGTAGTCTTGATGAGAGAAAAAAGTACTCCTCCTATGAGCTTAACTGTTACCATCAAAATATATGCTATACTGAGAAGGGTATATGGAACTATGGTTTAGGTCAAGCAGGAGAACGGAACTGTGTCTCCTCTATAAGGTATAAGAAGTACGATAAAGGAAATAAATGTGATATGTATTCTTATCTAGAAAAAATGGAAGGGAATGTTAAAGCAGGTAGTTTTACTGAAGATGATAAATCTTGGGCTGAGGCTCTTGTTGCAAAAATAAGCGATCCAGGTGATGCAAGTATTTCTGAAGGCAAGCGTAATGATATGAAGGGCGATGCTAAAGGTATTCAATGTCTTCCAAAAAGAGGAGGAGCAGGAAAGGAGAAAAATGATAAACTAGTATGCTCAAAAATCAGTGATAATTTTGAAGATTTTTCCTTAAAATTAAATCATGACTATCCAATAGGAAGTGTAACACCTGGTAGCAGTGTGATGCTTGCCATTGCAGATTATGGTCACTATGGAGCTAATAGAGGTGGGTACCATGTTAAAGTGACTAGATCGTGTGAATATATCAATGGCAAAAAACTGTATGTGTATTTGGGTGATAACCCGCCAGGGGATCCATCTGCTCCAAAGACTAATGATTTCAAAAAAGTAGAGCACTTAGATAAAACAAAGGATAAGGTATATTATATAATAGATGGAGGTCTTTTAACAGATGAATGCAAAGACAAAAAACCTATAACAGATGAATGCAAACCTAAGAAGATATATTTCGGCATCAATGTAAGCAACGTAGAGAAAGATGACATTACGGACAAAAATGGCAAATATTACGAAAACAATAAGTATAGTGTAACTTTATTTGTCAAAAGAAAAATTAATGATTTTATTTCATCGAATGTAAACGGGGTATTTAAATTTATAAAAGAAGAAGTAATTGGGGACAGCGTTAAAGATTCATACAAAGGATATGCAAGAGGTCTTCTTCAAGGAGTAAAAGCTTTGCTTACTCTATACGTTATATTTACTGTCGTTGGCTATATGCTTGGAACAATACAGCTAAGTAAATTTGATTTCATTGTAAGAATGTTCAAGATAGCATTTATAGCTTTTGCCTTTAGCGATAGAAGCTGGGAACTTTTTGGTACAACTTTATCCAGACTTTTTATAGATGGTAGCACTTATTTAGTTGATAGCTTTTCTGGCTATATAGGGGAAGGGGGGAGAAAATTTGCATTCTTAGACTTGACAGCAGGAGTATTATTCACAACAGAAACTTGGCTAAAGTTTTTATCGTTGATGCTCTCTGGTCCTTTTGGCTTTATTGCATTTTTGGCAATACTCTATGCTACTTTTATGTTCTTAAAATGCATTATTAGCGCTACGTTTAAATATGTAATATCTACTGTTCTAGTGGCGTTTTTACTGTCATTAACACCTTTATTTATCGTATTTATTCTATTTCAAAAGACTAAACCCTTGTTTGATAATTGGATAAAAACGTTGGCTCATGTTTCATTAGAACCAGTCATTTTATTTTCATTTTTATCTCTTTTAAATCAGTTGATGTATTCAGTTTTATATAACCTCACAAATTTTTCTGCATGCTATCAATGTTTAATTAGCGTAAATTTCTTATCGTATGATCTGTGCTTGATGAAATCAATACTGCCTCTTGGATACAGTCCTGGCACTAGCGTTGATGTTGCACTCAGTACCGGAGAAAGGGCTGGTGGACACTTTGCAGCATTACCTATAGACCTAATCCAGGCGTTTATATACCTCATTATTGCCGGTGCAATGGAAGCTTTTGTTTCTATATCGGAAACTATGGTACAAACACTATTTAGCTCTGGTTATGGAGTTACTGGCGGTGTTGGTCAAGTTGCTAAGAGCGCATCGCAAGCTATGCTGTCCACCGTTGGCCTTGATGATAAGACCCAAGGTATTATACAGAACATTAGGCAACAAGTGGGTAAAGATCGGACGGAAGTTGACGTGAAGGATAATTCCATGAGCCCTAAATCTGAAATACCAGAACAATCAGGTAAGCAAGAAGGTCCTGATAAAAAGGAGAGGGGGAGCTCTAAACCTGAAGCACCAAAACAATCAGGTCAGCAAAAAAATCCTGATGAAACAATAAGAAGTGATCCTAGTGATAAAGTTAAAAACAAGGAAGGAAATGGAGAGAAGTAAGATATGAATGATGTTATGGAGTAACTAATTAAAAAGATATTTTAAGTAAAGTTTTAGAAATTTATTCTGTATTTGGAAAAAGTTTAGATATGCAATCACGCTTAGGCAAATGTTGGTTTAGGGTATTACTTCTTGCAGCTTATGTGCTGATCACAGGTTGTAGTAAGAACGATATGCCTTTTCCAAGGTGCATATCTGCTGACTATTTTGGTCCTGAACCTATTGCAGTAAGCGCTCATTTTTCAAGCGATCATGATGCTTTTATTCCAGAAGGTGAAGATGAAAGCGTTATTGATCCTGACACTGGTGAAATTAATTCTGGTTTTCACCATAACCAAGTGGTGAAGTGGAAAGATACTGGATTAGAAACCAATGGAGATAGCTTAATAGTGCGAGTAAATGGTGCATGGACATCTTGGAGTAATAATAACAAGAAGGAATCTAAAAAAGGCAGTTATACCTTACAAAGCTTGGAGCAGTTAAAATATGCAACTAAATTTGAAGGTAAACAAAGTGATAATAGTTTACCTAATTTTCACTTAGTTTGTAATGATTATAAACCTAGCATACAAAAATTTTCAAGTAAGTCTGATACAAGTTGCACTGTAAATTGCAAGTGCATTAATGAAGATGATAGCGCAAATACAGTATCACGTGGTGCTCCATGTTGGTTTACCAATGGTCATGGTGCTTATCTTTTGTTTCAAACGGGGAAAGATGATCCTAACGAAAATCTAAAGTTAATGCGCGATCCTCAATATCCTACTGTACATCTAGGTTACAACTCCGTGGCAGAAAATGGGAGCGGTCTTTTTACTTTAGACAGAGATAGCACTAAATTAAAAGACAGAAATTGTAACCCGGTGAAATTAAAAAAGGGATGGAAAATATATGTAAAAATATTAGATAGATATTACTTAGATAATGTAGGTGGCTACTCTTTTGAGTTCTTAAGTGGAGTGCAGCAGCCAAGTAGTTTTGGGTTTTTTGATTACATTTATAACTATCTAAAATGTGTATTATTGATTAACGAAAATTGCAAAGAACATTTTAATAGCAATGATCCTGCAGTTGCACAAGCTATGTTCGAAAATATAGCTGAAAAAAGTACGAGCTTTCACAATTTTGTTCTTTCCTTGCTTGTTCTATTTGTAATGATTTCATCGTTTCTTTATCTTTTTGGCATGATACGAGAAACTAAGCATGATATGCTCATCAGAATGATGAAAATCACTCTAGTAATAGTGCTTATATCTCCTGGAAGTTTTAGATTTTTCTATGATCATTTTCTTGTTTTATTCGTTAAAGGTCTTGAACAATTGATAAGTGTAATTACTAACTTTGCTCCCAACATGAACACCGGAATTATTGCTCAAGGAGATGAAGCTAAGTTGTTTAGCTTCATGGAGGACATGTTCAATAAATTTTTTGCTTATTCTGTTTGGAAAAAGTTTACAGCGTTTTTACATTACCAAATGTGGGCAAGCCTTCTTATGATACCGGCAATTTTCATAGGGATTGTGCTATACTTCTTGTTGTGCTTGTATGCTTACATAATATTTCTCTCTGGCTTTATGGGTATAGCTTTTCTTATAGCTATCATGCCACTGTTCCTGATCTCTATTTTATTTTCACCGCTGAAAAGTCTATTTGAAGGTTGGATAAAATTCTGTATAAGCTTTTGTTTACAGTCGATTATGATATTTACCCTGCTGTCATTGCTGGCTGCTATTATAATGAACACCTTTTATAGACAACTAGGTTTTACTGTATGCTACAATAAATGGTTCGAGGTAAAGTTATGTGCTCCAAAATGGGTGTTTGGCGGTTTTTGTATCGTTGATAAGCAGTACTTTGGTTGGACCCCAGGGCAAATTTTTGTACCTTACACTCTTGGAGAAGCTTCTTCTCTTAACATAGATAAAAGTATAGAAGGTATAGAAAAGATAAGCAGAGAAGGTGGTACAATAAAATTTACTGGAGGCGCTGGATATATCCCGCTTCCACCGGATTACCCTAAAGATAAAAATGGTGAACATATAAAAGGGTTTCGTTATATAGATTATCCTTTCTTTAATCCAATGCCTGGAACTAAAGATAATCCAGCAGACCACTATATTGCAGAAAGTGATATGGTAGTTAGTAATGGCTGCAGTGCAAAAGATCTAGTACGCTTAACAAATAGTTTATCCCATGCATCAGAGAGGGCTGACATTATATTACTGATCAACAATATAGAGAAAAGGATAGGTGATGTTAGTGAAATAATAAAACGCTACTGTCAAGATATAAATAAATGCAATAGTTATAGGGAAATAATTAATGAAATAAGATCTTTAGTGCGGAGTGCGGTAGAAAAACAAGGTTGTAGAATACTGAAATTTCATGATTTATATAAGGATCCCAACAGTGAATACTGTCAGAAATGTAAAGATTGTGAGGATTGCAAAAATTATCAAGAAAATAGCGATTACCAAAGGGTGCAAGACATACAGAGAGGTTATTTAATCAATGCAGGGGAAATCTTTATACTATTCTTGCTTTCATTTTTAATGTTCTCCTTACGCACGTTCGTACAACAAATGGGCTCAAGTATCGCTGGTGGTGGATTCAGCGTTTACAATATATCTAGTATGTATCAGGCATCGCCTTTGACTGGTATAATGGAAGGATTCAAACAGCAGTGGCAAAATTTTGCTGGTAGAGGATTTGAGTCTTTAGGCAGTTGGGCTACTCATTTACCGGATAGATTAGCCGGAGGTGCAGCTAATCTGCTGGGGAGAGTACCAAGAGTTGGAGGAGTGCTGAAATACGCTATTGATGTGCCACGTAAATTTGTAGATGCTACTATTGAAGCAACAAAGTTTGCAACATCGCCTGAAAATGATGTTGATAAGCTCGAGGAAAAAATTTACAGGGCATTTGGAGTTGATAAGGAAGATATTACACACAGAAGGATCGGTAAATATTTAGATTATTATAAAGGATACGTAGGATCACATTTGGGCTATACAATAGAAGATGCTATGAAATTTACTTGGGAGCATGGCCTTGACTCTATAGGAAAGCATGGCTATGATCATAACCTACTCTATAGAGCAAAAGAATATAGGCGAGATTTCTTAGAGAAGCTTCATGATTACACTATCGGCCGTAAGAGAGAACCAGAAAAAGACAATCCTGATCAATCAAATAAGGTAGAACGAGAGTTAGGCACGGAACTAGTAAGAGATAACCATGATCAGCCACTAGAAGAAGGCGACCCTCTTCAACTACGAGGGGGAGGTCAGCCAGATAAGGTAGTACGAGAACTAAGCACAGAACAAGAAGACAAGCCTAATCAACTACAGCATGATCAGCCAACAGAAGAAGATAAGCCTGATCAATCAAATGAAGTGACACGAAATTTAGGCACGGAACCAAAAGGCCCACCACTTTTTGAAATGAACACTCCAGAAGCTGTAGAAAAACGTGCTGAAAGAGCTAGAAGAAAAGAAGAAAGAGATTGAAAAGACGAAGTTTATAATCTTAAGCCTTTATTTAAAGAACCAAAAAATCCAGAAGAGTACGTTAAGGCACTTTTTGAAATGAATACCCAGGAAGCTATAAAAAAACGTGCTGACAGAGAGGAAAAAAGAAATCGAGAAGACAGTAAAAGGAAATTACCGGAACCAATGAGGAAACCAGATGCAAAAGGAGATGAGAAGAGGATTGAAGATGAAGACTAATAAAAATTTCAAAGGCCTTGATTATTATAAATTGCAGCAAGACAAAGATGGCAACATAAAGTTAAATGACTACGACGACATTTTAAATGCGCGTAGGGCAAGGGTAGACTTGTTGCGGGATAACACATCACTTGACAAGGATGTCAATTTTGCTAAATTGAATAAAGCTTTGAGTGAGAAATTTGTAGATAATCATAGTTTATTGTCTGAATTTGATAAGGAAGACAAAGAGATTGTACAAGAAAGGATTAAGGTGTTTAGTATTTTAGAAAGTCTTGAAGACCTTAAAAGCGTGAAAAGTGAAGATCTGTTAGAGGTTAGCTTACTGCTGTCAGATCTTAGCTTCATAGAGAGAAATGTTGTACTAAATACCGATCAGAATTCTGATCTAGCAGGATTTAAAAACCTATTTATTGAAAAAAAAGCATCTGGTGAAGAGTATAGTGAAGAAGAATGTAGAGGCTTTCTTGATAATATAGATAAAATCAATACTATAATTAAGTTAGAGTTAGAAAGCAGAATTGAAGGGCTAAATCATGATGAAAAAAATGATCATGATGATTTACAAGATGAGATTGGTCAAGCAATTAATGCAGCAGGCAAATCAGAAAAAGATAACTGATGAGTCTTGTGTTTGTGTTTTTCTTACAAGCGACTCGATAGCTTCTCTCTATTAAACTGCTAAAGCCATATTGACATTAATCATATAGTATAAATAATTAATTATTTTGGAGCTTATTTAATATGCTACGCATCATTGCAGGCAAATATCGCGGAAGAAAAATAACTACAGGTAAGCATTTAGCTGCACGGCCAACTATGAGTATTGTCCGAGAAGCAATATTTAATATGCTTTCTTCAAGAAAACCTATTTATAACTTGAATGTACTTGATTTATTCTGTGGTAGTGGTTCTTTTTCATTTGAAGCGCTTTCTCGCGGCGCTAAACATGCATTTATGGTAGATTCAGATTATTACAATTTGCAATTGCCTAAAAAAACAGCAGAAGATTTTGGAATTACGGACAATGTTACGCTAATTTGCTGCAGTGCTAACTGCTTACCACAACCTATTTCAAAATGTGACATAGTTTTTATAGACCCACCTTACAATAGCAATCTAGTTGAATCAACGTTGAATGGACTAGCTAACTCAGGCTGGTTAAGTGATGATGCATTGATAATTCTAGAGATCAAAAAAAATGAAGATTTTCAATGCAACGAAAATTTTAGCGTAATTTTGGAACGTATTTACGGTATAGCGAGAATAATTTTTCTTTCTCTATTAACTTGAACTTGCATATACTTTTCATTGATGAGTTCCAGTTCTATTTTCGTCAAGTTTCCGGAGAAATTACTTATTCTGTACTGCCCTAGATCAAAATTTTTATTAAATTCAGAGTCTATTAAATATTCATGTGCTTCTTCAATAAATTTATTTTCTTTTTCTTCGTAACTGGTGTATTTTGTTGTACCATTATTATCCTCACGATAAACTAAATGTTCTTTATGATCAGCATGAATATTTTTATTTTCACAAACCTTTTCAGGATCGTGCTCAAGTACTTTTCTACCAACAATCAATAGCTTATAAGAAATTTCCTATGATTCCTTTTAAGCGAGTTTTGAATTTTTGAAATGTCATGACATTGTTGATACGGTTATCAAGAAACGATAAAGTATCCGCAAAATCTTCTGAATAATCATTGATAAAAAAAAGTATCGTACTTAAGTACACTCCAGCTAATATTGCTCTTTTTGTATAGTAGTTAAAATCTGTTGATTGGTCATGAATGCCATACCAAATCGCACTAATAGTTCTGTATAAAAGTTTACTAGAAAAATATGTATTTTTTGGTGATACGGAGAATGATAAAACATTTTTTAAAAGTTCTCTATAATTCGGTAGCTTAGCATAGTTTGAAAGGTGTATTTGAATAGCTAACTTTACTCGCTCTCGCACTTTCATATCTTCTAAATTAGAATTTCTTAATTCAGCTTCCATTGAGCTATTTAAGTCCTCTGCTATGTGCTCCAAAGCGCTATATATTCCATTCTGAAATTTGCAAAAGCTATTAGCTAGATTAAGGTCTGTACACACCTTTAATAGGGTTTCATCGCTTATCCCTTCAAATGGAATAACCCTAATTAGCTTATCTATTATTAACTTTTGTTCCACAGTAGCATTATACTAAACAACATGTGTGATTGTACCTGAGATTTTCAAACATTCTACAAAATGCTTCACCACGTTCCTCGAAATTTTTCCATTGATCAAAAGAAGCACACGCGGGAGAAAGTAATATTGTTACTTCTTCTGCGCTATTTAAGGCCTCTTCAAAAGCCAATCTGAATGCATCTTCTAGATTGCAACATTTAACATAATCTACTTTATTCTCCATAACATTTGCAAAAGCTTCGGTTGATTCTCCAATAAGAAAAGCTTTTCTAACCCTTGTAAAATGCTTGCTTAATGATTCTATTCCACCTTTTTTGCTTCTTCCACCAGCGATCCAATTTATGTTTTCATAAGATAAGATCGCCTTTTCGCTCGATTTTGCATTAGTTGCTTTGCTATCGTTCACGAAAAACACATTTCTTATTTTGCCAAGCAGTTCATTCCTATGCCTCAGTCCTGAAAAGGACTTGATTCCATTGATAATAGTGTTGCTATCTACTCCAAGTACCTTACATACGGCATATGTGGCTGCTATGTTTTCTGCGTTGGATATTAGGTTTATTTTCACGTCGCTTACTGATAAGCTATGATTCTCTAGTTTTAACGAGATCTTCTGGATCCCAGTGCCCCTTTTGTCATCCAAGTAGCTGACACTGGGATCCAGATAATTTCGATCTATACCAGTAATCTGTTCACTATAATCAAGCAAATTGTTACCTGCCAATGATATTAGATCTCTTGCACCACCCTCTGTCATCTGAGTAGTTGGCAATGGTTTTTCTTTTCTGGATTCCAGCGTCACGCGCTGGAATGACATCGGGGAATATGTTACTGAGATTGGAATTTTGTTCCCAGTGAATTTGTTGAATATATCAGCGGTAATCCCATTGTCACATCCTATCACAGCAATCTCACTACCGTTTATCAGTTTTAATTTAGCTGCTATGTAATTCTCCATACTTCCATGCCTATCTATGTGGTCTGGTGTAATATTGAGCAGTACTGAAATGTCCACGTTAATTTCATTCATCAACTCCAATTGAAAAGAAGAGAGTTCGATTACATAAATTTCTGCATCTCTTTCTAGATCCAAAACAGGAACACCTAAATTTCCACCAATAGCTACTTTTTTCCCTGCAGATTTTAATATGTGCCCTATTAGTGATGTAGTGGTTGATTTACCATTTGTTCCTGTGACGCCTATTACCTTCTGGTTTATAGTTTTAGCTTCAAGAAATAGCTCAATGTCTGATTTTATTTTGCAATCAAATCTCCTTGCAAGTTTTACTATCCAATGTGGCTCTGTTGGCACTCCAGGGCTTAAAACCAATGCACTGATCTCATGCCAATTATATTCCTTGGGATGAATAAAATTACATTTTTTATACATCATTTTTGCGTTTGCTATTTGCTCTTCATGATCATCCCATGCATATATTCTTGCACCACTCTTTGTTAGAGCGTTAATGGCGGATAAACCAGTTTTACCAAGACCAAAAACCGCGACGTTTTGATTTTTGTATTTGTTTAGTTGCACTGCTAGATAACTTATGCGAACCATTTTATAAAGATATCGTACAAATTACAACAGACTTCTTTCGTAGGTTACAACTGTCATTCAATAGAAACAAAAACTTCCTTGACAAACTCCGCCAGCCCCCTTATCATGAAACTGAAGCTATTTATTTATCTTCTCTGTACAGATTAAATGACAAAAAAACTCACGTATCTGGCGTCTCATGTTTAATTTTTTGCACTATGTGCACCTTATGTCTTTATAAAACTTCTACCTACATAAGCTGAAACGCGCTTATAAAGCGTTTAAAACATAAAAAAACGCCAACTTAAAAAATGGATAGTGAATAACTAGCTACCCTAGGGTTTCTTTTGCCTTTTTTTCTGTTTAGTAAAT